>NZ_CDLCQJ010000146.1:0-3477 GCF_975850365.1 Candidatus Hodarchaeum mangrovi
ACTATACGCCAAGCTAAATCTAGGAATGCTTCCTCAACACCTGTTCCATCTAATGCTGATGTTTCAGTATAGGTTGCTGAAATACGTTCTGCCAATTCTTTTGCCTCCTCAACTGAAACTTGACGTTCATGTTCAAGATCAAGCTTGTTACCAATAAGCATTAGGGGTACTTTACCCGCTTTTTTCGTAAAATCACTATACCACTTATCCATTTCGTGCATAGTTGTTTTACGAGTTAGATCAAATACTAAAATCCCCCCACGAGAATGAAGATAATATTGAGTGCGAATATTGCGAAAGGAATCTTGTCCTGAAAGATCCCATAATTGTATTGTCATTCTGGTTCCTTCTTCAAGTTCAAGGCGTTTTAAAAGAAAATTCGATCCAATAGTTGTGATATATTCGTGTGAAAAGGTATGTTCAACATATCGACGAATCAAGGAAGTCTTTCCCACACTACCTTCTCCAAGCATAACAATTTTACACGAATAATGAACCATTTAATGCACCTGTTCACTATATTCCCTAATTATTATGAAGTTGAGTAGATAAATGCATATATTCCATTAAAGGCTCTGGTTTTAAAAATTGCATTAAACATATAAAAACTTACTAGATACTCTATTGAAGTTCAAGAATAATATTCAAAATAAGAAAACATTATCTTTAAAAATATATTTAATCTCGTTTATCTAGTTTCTAAAGATTAAATAAAGAAGAATTGCCAATGAAGAAATCTTATATCCTAATTCTTATGAGTGCATTCTCTCTCCTTTTTGAAACACAAGAGATACTTATTAAATTTATTATTTTCATCCTAGAACTTTCTTTTTGGAACAAGCTTTTAAAAATAAAAAATAAACAAGTAACACAAACCATATTGATGATAGGAGTTTTATTTATCGTAATAATTCATTTTTTCACTATTATTCGGGACGACTGGTTTATAACTCTAATGATTAATATTTCTGTGAATGGTACTATATTAATCTACAGATATGGAATGGAAATCATATCCATTGGACTAATCGTGACTCTTGGGGTTATTATATCTAGAATATCACATCAATCCTTCACCCGCAATCTTCCTGTCATGTTTTGTTTGGTTTCTGGAATGCTTAGTCTAACAATATTATTAGGACAAATCTTTAATTTTTCTCTAAATAGACTAAATAGTGGAGTACTAGAAATAAAAGTTCATAATGAAGTTATTAATTTCGAGATAATTGAGTCTTGTTCTGGAATTCAAAGTTTAACTATTTTTATAATTTGTTTCCTTATATTCACCTTAATAACAAGACAAAAATGGGATTTAGAAGCATTTCCTGTTTTAACACTAGGACTAATTGGTTGTATTGGTGTAATTTTCTTGAATGCTATTCGAATAACAATTTTAATCTGGATTAGTTCCATTATGGGAGAAGAAGCAATCAGTACCATACACCTTGTATTAGGAGCTGTTTTACTTCTAATATATTTAACAAGTTTTTGGAGCTCAATATGGAATTATCTACTGAAAAATTCAAATGAAAATATGAAAATTCTCTCCTAAATTTGGGTAAAAAGACTAATTCTGATGTACATCTATTGTTGATTTTCCTTAAATTATTTAACTTGATCTAAGCGAGCAATTATTTTTCCACAGGAAGCACATCTGTCAGGAATACTAAAACGATCCCTTACTTCAAAAATAGTATTACATTCACCACACTTCCATTTTGTAGGAAGTAGAAGTTCAGATTCAAGTAAAATTAGTATAGAGGTAAATCTATTAAGAATTTGTTCAGTTTTACCACTAATTTGACCGATATCACTAGATTTATGAAGATCCTGGGGAGATTCTGGGTTAATCATTTGATCCATGTCTTTTAATAGATTTTCGAACTGCTTGATGATATCTTCACGAGTAGGGTGATTATCCAAAAAATCTCGTGATTTAATCCAGTTAATTAAAAAACGAAGTTGTTCAAGAATAGCTAAAGTCTGGATTATCCCCATTTCTTTTGAGTCAATGTCAGCCATTTTTTGGATATCATTATTTAAATCAAATAGATAGGTTTTTAGATCCCCTTGAAGCGGTAACTGAGTATAAAGTCTTAAAAGCGTTAAATAATGAGAGAATTGTTTGTCAGGGTCAGCTTTTATTTCAACAGAACTTGTAATCTCTCTGATTTGGGTTTTATCACATCCATGTAGATCATTTTCTTTATCAATAGGAGTTTTCCATCGAGAACGGATAGCTATTTGGTTACCACGAGTATAAGAATGATCTACAGGCTCTTTAACTTTTGATGATAGACATTCCCAGTAAGAATAGTTAGATTTTTCATCATCTAGCACAAGTAGTTCAGCCTCAGCCCCACAATATTCACAGCCGTCAATAAATTCCTCTTCAGACCTATTCATCTTGCCACAGGAAAAACAATAAAAATATATATACTCAGTAGTGAATTTACCAAAAGTTCCAGTACCCGTAACCTGTGAATCGTCAGCAGCACGACGCATTCGTGCAAATAGAGAATCAGAATCATCTAACATCGCAGATAATGAAGAACCAAGGCCCTCTTGGGCTTCTGTACGTTCTTTTTCTTGTTTTTTCTTTAAGAGATAAGCTTCTCGTTCATCTGGAGTCATTTTTTCAATCATTCGGAGTTCTTTGACACGATTTTGAAGTCGGTTTCTATC
Source organism: Candidatus Hodarchaeum mangrovi (assembly GCF_975850365.1). Taxonomy (NCBI): domain Archaea; kingdom Promethearchaeati; phylum Candidatus Hodarchaeota; class Candidatus Hodarchaeia; order Candidatus Hodarchaeales; family Candidatus Hodarchaeaceae; genus Candidatus Hodarchaeum; species Candidatus Hodarchaeum mangrovi. The sequence goes on from NZ_CDLCQJ010000146.1 coordinate 2,686, forward strand.
TAGAGGAGATAAAGCTTCAAGGAAATCAGGAGGAAGAGAATTAATTTCATCTAAAGACATCTCTTCAAAATCAGTACGTAATTCACTCATAGTACCAGGAGAAACAACAGTTTGACTAAGTAATGAACCAGGGGGCGGTGGTGGAGGAGAAGTAGCACCAATTGAAGGAGCTCTTGGAATAGCTGAGGGTGGAACAGATGGTACAACAGAAATGGGTGTGGATACTCTAGTAGTAAGAACTGCTGTGTTTCGACGTATTGCTTCAATAACCCGCTGTTCTAATTCATCAAGAAATCCAGCAGTAAGAGAAAAGCTCTTTTGTTGTTCATTTAAGATTTTTTGTACCTCGAATATGATGTGTTGGGAGATGGCGTCCAAACGAGGAAACATAGAAGAGAGAATATCATACATAACCCATTGTTCAACCTCAGAAAAATTTTTATAGGGATCCTGAGGGAGAGAACGCATAGTAGGATACATTTCAGATTCACTAAGGTTACGTTTTGCCCATGACCAGATGGTTGGCTTCTTTTTCTCATCACCTAGGAGATCTCGAGCAATTTGGGCAAAAGAATGTTTAGCTATACGACGTTTGACAATTTCGGTTTTTCGGCGATCAGATTTCCATGAATACCAGTCGTGGTCAGAGTTAGACATAACAAAATTTCCACCAAAAAAAGTAACGTTCATATGAACAAAGTTCGAATGTTCATATATATATTTCCAAATAATTCACAAAATGAAATCTAAGGGATGATGATTTCTAAAAAATTAAAGTTTGATAATTTTCAT
>NZ_CDLCQJ010000147.1:0-56051 GCF_975850365.1 Candidatus Hodarchaeum mangrovi
CACTTCTGATTCGCCTAGTTTAGAAAAAATCGAAGTGATTCTAGAAAAAGACTCTTCCTTGATAATAGAAAGAGGACAATTTGTTACAATTCCCAAAAATGAAAAAATCGAAGTCATAGGACTCATTAGTGGGATAAAAAAATATAATGCATATTATGAAACACTAGGAGCTAGTGCTCACGAAATTGCTTCTCGTGATTACCATAATATTTTTCCAATTAATGAATGGGAGAATACTATTGCTGAAATTAAACCTCTAGGGGAGTTGGATATTGAAAAAGAGGTTGTTTCAAGAGTTAAGTATCCTGTTTCTCCAGGTTCGAAAGTATTTAGATCATCCCCTCACAGTATTGAAGTATTCTTAGGATTAGATAAAAATGGGCTACATTTAGGATTTCTCCAAGCAAATGAAGTAGATATTAAGTTAAATATTTCCCGATTGCTTCGTAAACATCTGGCAATTCTAGCTATTTCAGGAGCTGGGAAGTCTTACGCTGCTTCTGTTCTTCTAGAAGAGATTTTACAATATGGTAAATTAGGAGTGATTCTTATTGATCCCCATGGAGAATATTCCAATATTTTTAACACTTCTGAATATAAGGAGAATATAGAAGTCCTTAGTGGATCTTTAATTTCTATCGGTGTCCCAGAACTATCTGCATGGGATATTTCAGAATTTATACCTGAAATGTCAGTCGTTCAGACAAGAGTTTTGGAGGGGATTATTACAAATATCAAAAAAATGAATTTGGGACATTATTCTATCTTAGAATTAATAAAACAATTAGAGATAACAGAAGGAGTAAATCCTAGAACACGAGAAGCAATGGTTGGCTGGTTACTTTCCCTTCATCGCACATATTTATTCTCACCAGAATCAAATCTAGACTTCCAAAATTTAATATCACCTGGTAAAACAGTTATTTTAGATCTTTCTGATCTTCAGAGTTTTAGAGCAAGAAGAATCCAGGCATTATATTTCCTTAAAAGCCTTTATTCGTTACGTATTCAAAACAAGATACCTCCGATAGTGTTCATGATTGAGGAAGCGCATCAATTTTGTCCTGAATCCTCTAGATCAGTTTCAAAAGGTATTATAGAGACCATTGCCCGTGAGGGTAGAAAATTTTACTGTAGTTTATGTTTAATTTCTCAAAGACCGGTAAATTTATCTGTAACAGCTCTTTCCCAATGCAATTCTAATTTAATTCTTCGAATCCGTAATCCTTACGATTTAGATTTCATTGGAAAAACATCAGAGGGTATTGATCGATCAATATTGAAAATGTTACCAGATCTAGAGGTCGGGGAAGCATTAATTGTTGGAGAAGGAATAAATTACCCAATTTTTTTCAGGATTCGTGCTAGAAAACACCATGGCACATCAATTTCACCAAACCTTCAACAAACTGCAGAATCTTATGCAAAGAAATGGCAATTTAATAATTCAGTTAATTTTGAAAGGATTTCTAGATCTGAAGATAAATAAATAATTTTTAAGTTTGATCAGATAGATAAGAATGAGTACTTTTTTCAATAATTATGGAGTTCTTCAGTTATGGCTCTCTTAGATTGGTTCTATGCCACATTTATTGCTAGTATTTTAGTTATAATTGCTCTTTTGTTAGTTCTATTTTACATTCTTTTTTATAATGAAGAGGATGAAGAATTAGAGGAGGAAGAGGAGAAAAAAGATTAATATTCTTCTTTTTATTTATCCTCCTTTTTTGTTATTTCGTAGAGTTAAAATTTTTTATTTGATTAACAAATTGATCTATAAAATTATCAGGATATTGATAAATCCAATCTAGATCCAACAAGAATCCTTTCAAACCTAGATTTAATACTTTATTCAGTTCTTTTTCATTTAAAATCGGTGCATAAAGGATCGGAGTTATTCTTGCATTTTCTATTCTTACTCTTTTAATGTGATTATCAATAATTTCTGGATTTATTTTTTCTATCGTCGTACTCATTCTTGAAAGTTCCTCAGGAGTAAAAGCAATTCCATTTGGATCTAATTTTGACACTGCAGCGGAAATCGCTTCGTTCCCTGTACAAATTATTGTTATCAATTGTCTGTTACGTGCATGTCTTATGGTAGATTCAAGGTTCACCAGTGTAACGTTATCTTTCGCGGTATCTATAATTACTCCCGATAATCCTTGTCTTTTTATTTCATCAGGAGATAATGGTATTCCTGGGTAAAGAACAGGGTTTGAAAATTCTTCGACAAAAGTAAATAAACTTGAAATTGGTGGTATAAATCCAATCGTAAAGTCTTTATTCTTTGAAGTTTCAACTGCATATTCAACTAGATTCTTACTTTTTTCATCATTCCAGATTTGCTCATTTATTCTTAAAATTAAGAAGGATGAAGTAAAACCTTTCATTTAAATCACTTGATTAACAAAAAGGGTATTATGACATTAAGGTATTTGTATTTATAAAAATGCGATATCTTCTAAAGATTTTTACTTTCTTTAGAATTCTTCGCATTTAGAATTTTGAATTGATTAATTTAAAGATCTGTAGTTATTATTTTTGTTATAAGGGAGTATATTAAAAAGAGAAGAATTTAAAGATTAGTCTTAATCTCCCCTATATGTAAATATTTGACGAGAAAGCATAAGGAGAAAAATTTGTTTGAGTCGTCGTTCACGTTCAGCTCGTAGAATGGTAGATAAATGGTCTGCAAAGGAATTATATCAGATTTACACCCCCCCAGGTTTTCTAGAGGGTGAAGAAAGGATAATTGGAGAGTCTCTTACTGATGATCCTAATAAATTAATTGGAAGAGTTATAGAGATTTCCTTATCAGATATTAATAATGATTATTCAAAGATGCACGTTAAGATTCGTTTTCAAATAACAGAAGTTATAGGTAATAATGCAAAAACACGGTTTAAAGGTCATTCTTTTGCTCGAGATTATCTCAGATTTCTAGTTCGACGTAGAAGAACTCGAATTGATAGTATTAGCACAGTTAAAACAAAAGATGGAATTCCTTTTCGAATAACTGCAACAGGCTTTACTCAACACCGATCAAAAACCAGTCAAAAAGATGCAATCCGTCGTAAAATGCTTAAGGTTGTAGCAGAACAGGCTAATGAACTTACACAAGATGAATTCATTCGCGATGCTACTGGAGGAAAACTAGGCTCCGTTGTATATCATGAGTGTAAGAACATTTATCCTCTCAAAAGTGTCGAAATTCAAAAATCCAAAATCCTAAAGCCAATTAATCCTTAGATTTTCCTTTTTTTCCTACTTCTATTATTTCTTCTGAGAGGGAAAGGCTAGATATTATATCATTTGCTGTAGCTACAGCAGTTTCGATTTTTTCCATCCTTTTTGACGTAATTTTCAGTGTTGTCTTAGATACTTTCGATATAAGAATCATTGGTTCTTTTGCTAAATTGTCAGGCCTTAGAGCACTATTTATCAGTTTTGCCATTAGTTCATCTGGGTAATCTACTTGAATAATCAAATTAATTTTTTTAATCATTTTGATTTCTCACCTTCATTATAGTTTCATTAATCTCCCAAATAATCTCATCAATTTTATTTTCCGAAACTATTGCTCCTGCCGCGTCTGAATGGCCTCCAACTTCAGTATTGGGTTCAATATTTGAGATAACTTTCTTCAAAATCGATACTAAGTCAAAATTAGCATTTTGGTTGGTATTATTTCTGAAACTTAGTTTAACCCGCTCATTTGAGGTTTTAGCAATTCCAAGGATTGGTTTGAGTTTAAATTCCTTCTGATAGCTGAGCATTGAGGTAATACGTCCTATAAATTTCTCATTTATTTTTGGTCTACCATCAAGGACATAAAGAGCTGTTTTTTCAGTAATATTTCCTTCAGATTTCGCAAATTGTAAATTCTCAGATATAATCTTCCTATCTTCCTTAATAATCTGTTTTAGTTCTCTCAAAGCTGTAGATCTATCTCCTGAACACAAAGCAATCCCAATATCAGCTCTATCCAACCTTCCACATGCGTTTAATCTAGTTGCAAAGACTCTTGCGTCTTCCAATTCGACAATTTCTTCATTTAATAAGCGATAATCTGTTTTAATTATTTCTCTTTGTTCCACTCCATATTCTATTAATTTAGAAGCAATATTCTTACATTCATCATATGATAAATCATAGAAAATTCGTTCTCTATCTTTATCATACAATTGAATCCCTGAATCCTCTAAAAAAGATTCAAGTTCAATCTCATTATTAAACTCAATTAATCTACTTGACCAGAGGACACTTTTTATTGACCGTGATCTGTCAAAGAACCACACAGCTTCAGTTTCATTAATTTGATTTGTCTTTATAGCATCATTTACTATTTGCTTGTTTAAACCAAGTAGACTTGATTTTTCTCCTTTATCTTGGTAATCACCTAGAGCACCAATTATTGCCAATTTTGCTTGATCTATATTTCTAGGATTCATTTCTTTGGCTATAAGATAAGCAATTCCAGATCCACTAATTTCTGAACTACCATCAATAGAATAAATATGAGGATTAAGTAGTTCTACATGTTTTGGGATTTGAATATTCTCTTCAAGATAATGATGATCTATGATAAATACACTTTTTTTTTCATCCCAATTTGAAAAGCCATCTATCACACCTGAACCTAAATCCAAAAAAATTACCGTTATTTCACCTTGATTAATTCTATTAATTTTTTCTAAAGCGGAATACTCGAGATGTTTTAAGATTTGAATCTGATAAGGTATTTTTTCCCGTGCCAAAGCAGTCCCAAGTATTGTTGCTGCTGTTAATCCATCAGGATCATAATGAGAGAAGATTAAAAACGGAAAAAGGTTATAAGCCTTTGAAAGAAGACTTCTAGCAGTTTGATTACACACTTGGAAGAATTCCTCATATGATCCCATGCAAATAACACCATAGCTAGAGATTTGAAGATTTACTTGAAATTTTATATTGGATTTAGTTAATAGGAAAACCCAATTCCTTATGTATTATTAACAAAGTTAAATCTTTATTTAGATTAACCCTTTATCTATTAAAGTCCTAAATTCCTCAAATGATAATTTTCTTCCTTCCTCAAACTTCTTCCGTGCGTCTTCAGTTTTCTCTTCGAGCTTTTCCTTTCGATGAGCATCCTGTTTAGCCCTGACTTTTTGTTTACTTTTATTTATATCTTGACGAATTCTGTTTATCTCACGTAGATAATTTAGATATTCATTATGGACTGAATTTGCTTGTTTTTTAGCATCGATAAATTGAGCATGTAGATCATCCGCTTGTTTTCTCATTACATCAGCGTTTTTAAATGCTTGAATCATAGTTTTATGATGAAAACGGCTTTCGCGAGCCATTGATCTTAGTTCATTTTCTAATGACCGCATTTTTCCTTTAAGTACATTAATTCGATTATTAAAAGTTCTTAAATCTCTTGATATGACATCAGTTTCTCTTACTTCTCGGAATTTTTGCTCTAATCTTGCAATCTGCTCAACTATTTCTCTCTCCTCATTAATTGATAAGTTTGATGTTGTTTGAATTTTCCATTCAAGTTCTTGTATCTCATGACGAATTTTTTTGGCAGAAATGTCTACTCGACGAGAATGTGTATTTCCCTTGACATTTAATCCTTCAAGTTGCCCATTTAGTCCTTCTGCTTGCTTTTCAAATCCTTCGAGTTCTTTTAATAATAAAGTTTTGTTTTCTTTAAGTGCTGTGATCTTGTCATTACAGTTATCTCGTTTTTCACGTTCTTCTTTCGCAGTTGCTATTAGCTCTTTTACCTGTTCATTAAGTGAATTTCGTTTATTTGCAATTTCAGTTACTTTTCTATTAATCCCTTCACGCTGATGCTTTATATCACGAGCAATAGCTTCCATATTGGAAATCTTTAGCAATTGCGATTCTATATCTTGTTCTAACAAGAGATAACCTTCGTTGGATTTTTAAAGCTTGATCCTATTTTGATTAAGAATATTTGAAAATTTTTTTGATTTTTAACGTAGATATAGGGTTGCGTTTGAGGGTTCATATTTAAAATCTGAATCAAAAACCCCTTTCTTTTTATAATATCTTGTTAATCGTCGAATTTTAGATTCAACTAGCTGTAGTCCTCGTCTAGAATGCTTATCTTTCTTATTCCCACTTTCTAGATGATTTCTAAGGTTTAATGCTTGACGTACGAGATTTAGGAAATCTTCAGGCATTTTTGGTCCTAGATCATTCTCCTTCATGATTTTCGTAACTGACCTTCCTGTAATCTTTTTTATGCTAGGTATCGCATAAGCATCACGTAAGATCAATCCAATTTGTGCTGACCCTAAACCTTCTCTTGCTTTATCGATAACTAGTTTTTCAATTTCTTCGGGAGAATAAGGAACCCATTCTGGAGTTTTTCTCCATATTGGTCTTGTAGATCCGCTTTTTCCTTTTCTTCTTGCATGCATTCGGGCCATTAAATCTTCCACCGAGGCTACATATAAATAAATTTACTTTGATGTTTAATTCTTCTTTTAACTGTTATTAGCAGTCATTTAAAGGAGAATTGAATTACTTCATAAATCTTATTTCATATTTTAAAAGTTGAAATCATTATGGAGAATTTACCAAATAGTATTGAAATTGGATTTGTTTCGAGCAATGTGCAAAAATATAAAGAGATTTACAAAGTTTTTCTTCAGAAATCTAAAATACAACTAAAATTTCTGAATATGATTTTGAGTGAAATTCAATCTGATAGTCTTGAAGAAATCGCAAAATTTTCTTTAAAAACTTGTTTTCAAAAGGATTTCACCATCCCTTATTTTGTTGAGGATTCAGGTCTTTTTATTGAAACCTTAAATGGGTTTCCAGGGCCTTATTCCTCCTATGTCCTAAAAACAATTGGATTATGGGGAATTTTAAAACTTCTAGAAGAGAAAGATAATCGGAAAGCCTTTTTTCAATCTTCTATCGCGTTGTACTTTAATAAAAAGATATATTTATTTACAGGAAGGGTAAATGGTATTATTTCAGCATCAGTTTCCAAATCAGGATGGGGTTATGACCCTATATTTATCCCTTCAAAAGGAGATGGGAAAACATTTGGTGAATTAGGAGAGAAAAAATATAGCCTCTCGCACCGGTATTTAGCTGTTTGTAAACTAATTTCATTTTTAAATGAAGAGTATAAATTGGGATCCTAATGCAAGATTATCTAGATATTCTAGAATCGACTTCTATCCTTTTTAAGGCTTATCGTGAAATTATATTTCTTCTTGATCAAGGTTATCCTAAAAGAACCACACTTAATTTTGTAGCAAATCGTTACAGTTTAAAAAGTAATTTAAGAAATATCTTAAACCGATCTGCATTTTCAGAAAATGAAGCTATAAGAATTAATAGTTTAGTTCTTAAATCCACTGTTCAACTTATGAATAAAATATTATATATTGACGCTTATAATCAACTTGTCACTTTTTTTTCATTAATTATGAATGAGCCCCTTATCATAAGTCGTGATGGGTTATATAGAGATATTTTTTCATCAATTCATCCTAAAGAGAAATTTGCAATCGATGAAAACTTAATTCAAGTTTATATTGAGGGGCTAAAAAAATTGGAACCAAAACAGGTAATTTTTTATCTTGATGCTCAGAAAAGTCATAGTCGTATCCATAAATACTTAATTGAATCAAAATTGCAGCAATTAGGAGTTTCTGGCTCAGCTATATGTTTAAAATCAGTTGATAAGCAATTAAAACAAATAGAAAATGACATTATTTTAACACATGACTCTATCATTCTACTTACTGGAAAAATAACCTTCGATTTTACTCATTGGTATCATCAAGGTTTTAAAAAGGATATTTATCCAACTTATTTTCCCCTGAATTTTCAAAACATTACTTGGCGTGATTTCAACGAAAATTTTTAATAAGATGTATTGAATTTAATTATATCGGGAATGTACATGTTTCCCACGCGTAGTGGGCACGTAGCGAAGCTAGGGGCCTCGCGTTATGTTAGCGAGACCGGATAAGTATCGCGCCGGGCTCCAGAACCCCCCAATGAACTACACTGGGTTTACTGAGACTCATGATGAAGTTCTGGAAAAATGAGGAAACTCGGTGTCACCTCTGCACGTTGCAGGGTGTCCGAAAATCGTCGGTTCAAAATTGAGAAAAAATTCCTTTCCTTAATGAAATTCCGACCGTGCCCACTCAATTTTTATATTATTTCTTCGAAATCATTAATTATTACATCAAAAAAATATCTATATTATAAAATTTGATATTTTCCTTAAACAGATGTTTTTTATTTTACTAAAAAACCTTTTAATATCTATACTTTTTATTTTTAACCCAGCAATAGTTTTTATTTATTTCATATATCCAATTTCTGGATTATTACTTTTCTCAAAGGGGAGTTAAACAGATAAATATCGTATCGAAAATGCCAGAAACAGAAAATAAATGGTTCTTAGTAACAATTTATGCATTCAAATACTACACAAAACCCTTTAGTGTTAGTAGAATAAAATTAACATCATTAAATACAAAGAACTGTTTGATAATAAATCTGGAAGTGACTTTAATTGGAATATTTACATGCTGCATTGGTTTTACATTCATCTGGCAAAGAAATAACAGAAAAAGGAATTGAAGCTATTCTTAAAGCTGCCGGCGCTAAACCGGATGATTCTAAGATAAAAGCTCTTGTTGCTACTCTAAGTGGAATAAACATTGAAGAAGCTATTAAAGGAGCTTCTCTCATGTCTGCAGCCGCTCCGACAGTATCTTCTACAACAGAGACTAAAAAAGAGGACAAAGGTGCAGTAGAAGAAGAAAAAGAAGAAGAGGGCGATGATTTAGGATTATCCTCTCTATTTGGGTAACCAAATCAATTTTCTTTTTTCTCACATTTTTTATTTTTTTAAGTATTAGGATTCATTCGCAACTTTAATATCAAATGTAGAGTTGTTTATCCAATATTTTTGTCTCTACACTATCTTTTTAAATTGATTAATGATTTTGGGTGTGTAAATTCGAATGGTGGAGAATAGAAAAAAATTTTAGTACCTAAAATAGATTGTAAGAATAGATGAACTCCAATATTCTTTCCTAGTATAACTTAATCTAAACATGATAATGCAGATATTTCATCGCAAATCAGGGCCGATGGTGAAGTTGGTATCACGCCACCTTCGCAAGGCGGAGTTCACCCCATAGTGACCGTATACCCCGGGTTCAAATCCCGGTCGGTCCATCTTATATACAAAATTGAATATTAGAATCTTGGAATTGCTATGGCTTTACAGGAACCTGTTACTAAAAATTTATTGATTGATCTTTCCAAAGTGGAGTTTTTAAAGGCGGGGTACTCTTTATGGGAGGATAGTGGTAAATCCCAAGCATTTGATTATATTGCAGTTGAAGATTCGAATTTAGATGTATCTCAAACACCAAATAAAATAATTACTAAAAATATCGTTGATTTCGATTTTTTTAAAAAACACGTTTCCATCCAATTATTATTAATCTCGAAGTTAATCTCAGGTGTTCCTTTATTAATTGGTCTGTATTCATCTGGAAAAGAGATTTCGGATCTCACCCTTTATCGACGTCATAATATCTCTGCTATATCGTTAGAAACCTTACGTAAACTTTTACATTCAGAGAGAGGCTCAAAGTTTCTGAAAATTTCAAAATTTGCCCATCGCGGAGGAATATTTGTAAATTTATCACATGATCTTTTTAAAGAGCGTCGTGAAAGGTTAAAGCTAGAGATGAGCATTATTTCCAACCTCACTGGAATTTCTCGTCATGCTTTATATCGTTATGAGAAAGGTGAGAGTTTCCCTAAAATTGAAAGCTTTATATTACTCTCTGAAATTTTAGGAGAGGATCTTGATGTTCCTATCGAGATTTTCGAAGTTAAGACAGAAAACATAACACAAGAAACGTTAAATAATTTTAAATTACCACGATCAAAATTACAAAAAGAGGTTGCAGATTATCTTGCTGAAAAAGAATTTAGTGTACTTTGGTTCAAATCGGAGCCTTTTGATGGTTTATCAGAACCAAACATAGAAGGAAACCTAAACATCAGGAAAAAAAATTCTTTTCCTATTCTAACTGGGGTTGCTACTCCTGATGAATCTATAAATTCAAATCGTATTCAAACCATTGAGAGTTTATCAAGATTTTTGAAAAAAAAGGCATTCTGGTTTACTGAGGATGAAAATATTTCTAATAGCACTTGTATTGAAGATCTCTCATTTAAAATTCTACATATATCTGATTTAGAAAGTATGCCTCCAGAGGAATTTTTTAAATTAATTAAAAGTGAGAAAACCTAGAAATAGCGATTTTCAAATAATATTTGACTTTTAGTAAAAATAAATTACTAGTCGAAAGGAAATTAAGTTTAATTCAGAGCGTCTAATATCGTATAATTACAATAAAAGCCAGACTCTAAGATGTCAATCACAAGCTTAATAGTAATTCCAGAGATTACAAGCTATTTCAGAATAATTTAAATAAATAAAGCAATAATCTGAAGATAAAAACTCTTATTAAGACGAGAAAAAGGGAAAAAAAGTGTCAAAAAAACAAAATGATAAAGAAACCGAAAAAACTCAAGTTATCCCATGGATTCCAGGTTTTAAAAGACCTAATATTGATTTTCGTATCCCTGATATTGAGTTACCATATGAAGCTCCTCATAAATATCTATTAGCCATTACTTTGTTTGCGGTGGTATTCATACTAGCTGGTGGGATTTATGATCTTGCCGAAAATCCTCTTCCTATGGGTCAAACAGCGAATGCATTAGTTCCCATTTTTCGATCTTCTAGTGAGCAATTTCTCGTTGAATCTTTAATAGCTGCTTTATTCTTTGGAATTGGAACAGGAGGATTGTATCTGATTCATTACTCTACAAGATTTGCATATGATATAAGAACGTCATTAACTTTATTATTCCTTGGTATTATCCTTACTATTGTTGCCTCTGGTGGTACGATTGTGATGTACGATTTTAAAACTACTTAATTTACTAATAAACCCAAAACCATCCGCTCTGCCGGGGTATCATATTTCTACCTCTACAAAGAAATTGAACTGAAAGCCAAGCGGACGGGTTAAGGTTTTAATTACCCTGTAGAACGGCGCTGGCCTTGAGTCTATAGATTGTTCAAGCTATAGATAGAAAGCCAGTGTACTCCTGTACTCGAGGGTTCAAATCCCTCCCCCGGCGTTAATATTGGTTTTTCAATGGCATTATTAATGTAATATTTACAGGATCATCTTAGAATTCTTCATTAATAATTATAATACATATGTGGATTTAGAAGAAGATCTAAATTCATCTAACTTCAATTACTATGTTAAAAGCCAATAATGCTTATAACCTCATATCAATCCCCCTAATCGAGCACTCTTGAAAGAGATAAAGCAAAATTCTTTAGGTGAATTATGATTTGGTTTCCGTAGCAAGGATTCGTTTAATGAGTACGGATGTAGGGCAACTTGATGGAATCTGTGATGAAATGAAGAGAATCTCAGAAAAATCAGGAGTTAAGATGAGAGGGCCTATTCCATTACCAACAAAAAAATTACGATTGCCTGTACGAAAATCCCCCAGCGGACAGGGTACAGCTACATGGGAAGATTATGAACTTCGTATTCATAAACGCTTGATTGACATAGATGCTGATGATAGAACCATGAGACAAATCATTCGATTAAATGTTTCCCGCTTAATTTTTGTAGAAATTGAATTACGTTCCTAAATTAGAAGAGGTTAGAAGTGAATGAGTTCTTCTGAAAATATGAAAATTTTTGATCTTTGGAACTGTGGAGAAGTAGAGGTTAAAGATATTAGTCTCGCTCGTTATATAAACTTAACAGATAGACTCGTGCCTCATAGTGCAGGCCGACATGAGCATAAAAGGTTTCACAAGTCTTATGTCCATATTGTAGAACGTCTAGCAAATAAATTAATGAGTCCAGGTAGAAATACTGGAAAGAAGCTCGTTGCCCTCAATGCAGTTAAAATTGCTTTTCATCTAATTGAATTAAAAACTAGTACTAATCCTGTTCAAGTATTAGTAGATGCAATTGTGAATTGTGCTCCAAGAGAAGAAACTACTAGAATATCATATGGTGGAATTGTTTATCATACTGCAGTTGATAGTGCTCCACAAAGAAGAGTTGATGTTGCTCTCAGGCTAATTGCAGATGCTGTACGAAAAACATCATTTAATAATATTAGGCCATTTGAAGAGATTTTAGCAGATCAGCTTATTATGGCGTCAACAAATAACCTAAATTCAAATGCTATTAAACGAAAGCAAGATATTGAACGTGTTGCATTAAGTGCTCGCTAAATCATCCTAAATAAGTTTTATTATGAATTTTATTTCCTATTTTTCGTACATTAAATCGTGGACAATACCAACAGCGATTGTTTGTCCAGAATGGCGTAAAATAAGTCGTCCGAGTTCTGGAAATTCATTGAATTTCTCGATAACGATTGGTGTATCTAATTTTATTTCAACTTGTACCAACTCATTAGGAAATGCGATTGTTATTCTTCCTTCAAATTCTCTTGGAAGGTTTTTATGTATTGGATTACTTTTAAGAATTTGGTTGATTTTAGAGATTTGACCTGTACTATACGATGCACCACAATGACAAACCACTGAGCTACCAGGTATCAATGTTCCTTCGAGTAAAAGTAAACGGGCTCTTATACTTGATGGATTTAGATAACTTTTCATCTGAGTTGCCAATACAAGGCCTTCTTCAAGCGCATCCTTATCAAAACTCTTTAAAAGAATAGATCCATGTTCTCCTGGTTTTATTTCTTCTCTTTTCTCGTCTTGAACCCAGATATCTTTGATTTCATCGTTAATTCCCTGAGGAAGAATAGTTATAGTATCACCAATCTTAAAAGATGCTCCCAAAGTTTTTCCTATTAAGAAAGTCCCGAATCCATGACGTTCGTCAACATCATAAGTTATGAACCTAGAAATTCCTTCACGCTTAGGAATCATTCCCTCAAGGCTATTCAAAGCTCCAATCAATGTAAGTCCTGAGTACCATGGCATTTTATCTGAGCTTTCTATTAAATTTTCCCCAAAATAACCACTAATAGGAACAATTGGTATTGAATCGAAATTCTTCATCCAAGGGGATTGAATTTCACTAAATAATTCCTTAATGCTCTTAACAGCTAATTTAAATGCTTCTTCCTGATAATTAACAAGATCCATTTTATTAATTGCTATAATAATCTGCCCAATACCTAATACCGATGCTAAAATTGCATGTTCTCTTGTTTGTCCTCCAGGATCATTTATTTTTCCTTTTTTTAAACCAGATTTCAAATCATTTGGAACAGCACTTAAGACAAGAACACATGCATCAGCCTGAGCAGCCCCCCTAATCATATTTCTAACAAAATCTCTGTGTCCTGGTGCATCAATAAGCATAAAATTTCTTTCTTGCGTTTTAAAGGGATAAAAAGCTATATCTGATGTAATTCCTCTCTTTTTTTCTTCAGGTAGTGAGTCTAATACATAAGCCCATTGCCATGATTCCATCTGATTCTGAATAGCTTCTTCCTTTAGTTTTTCGATGGTTCGGGGATCAATCACCCCTATCTGGGCCAATAAATGGCCTAAAGTAGTAGATTTACCATGATCTACATGACCTATCCAAATTAAAGAAATAGTTGGATTATAATCTACCATTACTAGGAGACACCAGAAAAATTGCACTATAAATTAATAAGAAAAAAGAGAGAAAAGTGGGAATAAGCAATCTAAGATGCATATTTCCCGAATTCTATTTTCTGAACTACCCCGACTGCAACGGTTTTTCCTGAATCCCTCAATGCAAAACGGCCTAAGGCTGGAGACTGAGATAAAGGTTCAACAACCATAGGATTAAGAGGAGTCATCCAAATCATGCCTCTATCACCCTGTTTTAACATATCTTTTTCTTGAACCTGTGTTACTCTACATGCGACTTGAGCTGTTCCACAATGAACTACTGGTGAGTAATTCTCATGAATACCCCAAACCTCATCCTTCTTCTTTCCTTTCTTACCTAAACCTCTTACTACTAGCACTAAAGAGAGAAATGCGTCTACATTAGGTCGAAGTGCTTTTGCGGGATTATTTGGTTCGCTTACAACTGCACCGCGGATAATATCTTTTGCAGCAATATTTTTAGTTTTAATATTAAAGCCAATGTTGTCTCCAGGTAATGCTTGTGGGATTTCTTTATGAAATTCTTGGAGTGTTTTAACAGAGATTTGCAGGGGCTCTATACTTTGCTTAGTTGGTGCAATGACCATTTCTGTATTTGGTTTTAAAATACCACTTGATACACGACCTGTTAAAACTGTACCTACTCCACCTATGTTCAATGTTTGTTGAATAGGAATACGTAATGGTTGTTTTGACAGTGTTTCCTTCCTAACAGCTGGAGACTCAAGTAAATCTAACGCATCCATCAAAGATGGGCCTTTATACCAAGATAATCCATCAAATCCAGCTTTAATATCCTCAGCTTCCTTTTCAAGAGATTCAATAAATTCTGCGTCTCCACCACCAGATTTAGCTGCTGCGATATGTCCTTCTAGGTTTTTAAGTGTTGTTTCTTTAGATAGAAGATTGACTCCTATTAAACCACTTGTTGGAACATATTTTATTGCTTCTAAACGACTTTCTTTGCCTTCAATTTGGAGGGCGGTCATTAATTGTGTAAAAACAGCATGGATTTGAGTTTTAATTTGTTCATATCTCTTCTGATCCCAATCCACAACGTCCATCTTGTTGATTGCCACAACGATATTGGTAACTCCAAGAGAGGTTAGTAATAGCATATGTTCGGTAGTCATTCCAATAACATTAGCATATTTTCCTGAAGCTGTTCCAGCAACCTTCGTTCCATCTTCAAATTCTCCTTTTCTTGCTGAAACAACAAGAATTGCAGCATCTGCCTGTGAGGCTCCAGTAATCATGTTTTTAATAAAGTCACTGTGCCCTGGTGCATCAATGAGATTATAAATATATTTATTGGTCTTAAATTCTTGGAAGGAAATGTTAATTGTGAGACCCCTTTCTCTTTCATCCATAAGGGGATCAAGAATCCATGCGTAGGACCAACTTCCCATTCCTTGGGCTTTACTTTCGTTAAAATATCTATTGGCAATTCGCCAAGGTTGTCGTTTCTTTTTAGGATCGTGAATCTGACCGAGTAAGAACAACATATGGCCAAGGCCAGTTGACTTACCATGATCAACATGTCCTGTGACCACTAGATTCATTCTTTCGAGATCTGCCATTATTATTCACCAAAATATTACTCGTATTAACACTTTAGGATTAAATATTTCATTACCGAGTGATATTTAAAATTTAATCCAACATATGAGCGACCCGATCCTCTCTTTATCTTACTTTTGTTTCCATGCTCTATATGAAAAATGGATTATAAATAACCGAAACAACGTGTTTTGTCTGGAAATCATCAGAAATTAAGATTTTTGCTTTAAAAGGGGAAATAGATCATTTTTTCTGAAATGTCAATTCTTTTGCCTTCTTCATATAGTAAGTAATCCCCTGAAAATAGCGTGTACGCAAATTTCAAACTAAAATTACCAGATTTAATAATACAGATTTACTTAAAATTATGGTTAATTTAACCCCATTTGAACTCCCTCAATAAGCATTGAATTTTTTTTTCTTTCTTTGCTATTGTAATTTTTTTGTATGGAAAGTATTAATTAAAACAAGTTTTACTCCTGAAAAATTAATCTATTATATTTTTACTTCAATGGGATTAAGTAGATCCTCTTTTCAAATTCAAATAGTTATTAACCTATTGACAGCTCCTGTTCAATTAGTGGTTTAATTAGAAGTAAAAAATGTTCTCTAAGAGTAAATTCTGCGATATCAAGTATCTTTGCAATATATTTTTGAGTTAATATTCCTCGTTTTGATCTTTTTTTATAACAATTTGGGAATACATTCTTTTGAGCTAGTAAGATATCAGAAGCAATAATCACAGCAGCAGCTAATATAAACGGATTTCTACCTCCTCGGTCAAACGAAGGAAATCGAGATAGAAGTTTTTTTGAGGTAAGCTTGAGGTAATGAAAATATTGATTCTTACTTACAACTACTTTTTTTTCCAGTCTCGTTAATATCTTGTTATCTTTTTGGAGACGACAGAGAATATTATCTAGATATTCCTCTGATTTCACATGACAAACTCGGATTCTAGCATGTTGTCTAATTAGAGAAGCGGCTTTAATTATATCTTTTCCTCTAATAACATAACCTTGACTTTGAGCAGTGGAAACCAATCGTGAAAGTTCAATGTTCTCTTTTCTAGATCTTAAAGATAGATAAATAGATCCAAGAACAATTCTTGATAATTTTATTTCTCTTTGAAGATGTGGATGGATCCTTTGGAATAGAAAGAGCGCATCTGCTTTAGTTGCATCTGTAATTTGTAAAGCACTACAAATTGTTGAAAGAAGATTGTATCCCCGATATTCCCTTTGTCTTCCGCTAAAATGAAGATAAATATCGTTTAATGATTTTAATCTACGAAACTGTCTTTTTGCAGATATCTTTAATGGAGATCCTTTGATATCAGCTAGGAAAGACTTACGATATGTTCCCACATATGTTCCAAGTGATTTAATATTTGCAGGCCTTTCACTTATTGAAGCATACTGACTACCATAACTTTTTTCTGCTTTTATAAGTTGAATTGCAGGATTTTCAAAAATACTATTTGCCACCAACCCACAATTTATACAAACTAAGTCTGACTCTGTTTGTACTAAATTTCCACCACACTCTAGACAGTTAAAATTCACATAATCACCAAGGAAAAAGATAGGAACCTTATATGTAAATTAAATACAGAATGAGAGACTGATGTGAAAATGAGAATTTTAAAAAGCTTAAAAAAAGTCAAAGAAAACATTAATTTCTTTTAAAATAAGAATGATATCGTTAAAGTAAAAAAGTCAAAGAAAAAAAGCTTATAAGATTTTAAAAGTGAAACCAAATGACTTCTTTATAACCCATTGAGGAAATTGATGGATGAAACAACGAGATATTAAACCTAAACGGGAAAATAGAGACTTAAAACCTAGATTTGAAGATTTAGGTACTGCTATCGTTATTGACTTTTATCCTCAAGGAAAATCATTGAGTCGGAGGCGTTCTGAGGATTTTAATCCCTTAGCTGTAGTTATAACGTCACAATGGTTCGAATTTTTCGATGTAACAATGACTGCAGGAACAGGCCTAAAAGTAAATGATGCAATAATGATTTCACCTAAAAATAAACGAATAATTAAGGTAAATCAAACATCTCTAAATCAAATCTCTAATTCAGCTAGTTCAATTCTAACTCAAGTTATTACAGAAATCATTAAGAACTCTGAGAAACGATTTATTCAATTCTTGAATCAAGCTCATCCCCTCACAACTCAAATGCATCAGTTACAGTTGCTTCCAGGGATTGGGAATAAAAGATTGTGGGCAATATTAGACACCCGTAAAAAAGCACCTTTTGAATCATTTGAAGATTTCTCAATTCGTACGGGAATATCTGATCCTATTTCCTTATTTGCCAATCGAATTCTCTCTGAATTAGATGGATCTCCAAAATATTTTCTATTTGTTAAAAAAAGAAAAACTCTTGATGAAGTTTGAAGGTATTAAATTTATTAGAATCTGGGGATTTAAGACAGTTTGTTAGAGAGATTTCAGATAAATATGCCCTTAGAATACGTAGATCTATTGGTCAGCATTTTATGATCGATAAAGGACTAATTGATCTTCTTATATTAAATTCTGAATTAAAATCAGATGATATTATAATAGAAATAGGAACAGGGATTGGAATTTTGACATATTTTTTACTGAAAAATTGTAAGAAAGTATATTCTTATGAAATTGATCCGTTATTAGCTTCACTCGTTCGGAAAGAGTTTATAGAATTCGATAAGAAACTGGATATCATCTCCGAGGATTTTTTAAAGACTGAGCTCCCTTTTCATCATAAAATTGTTTCAAATTTACCATATAATATATCATCTCCCTTTTTTCATAGAATTAGCGTGCTTAAACAGTCCCCTGAATTAATAGTAGTTACTTTGCAGAGAGAATTCGCAAAACACCTTTGTGCAGCCCCTGCAACTTCTAATTATAGTAAAATTTCAGTCTACCCCTCATATTTCTTCAAATTCAGAACTATAATTGAAGATATCTCTCCCCATTCTTTTTATCCATCTCCAAAGGTGTATTCAAGCATAATAAGAGGAGACTGTCTAAGTCCACCTGATGTTGTAAAAACTGCTGATTATATTAACTTTCTCAATCATCTATTTTGTCGAAAGCATAAAAAGGTAAAAAACAATCTTAAACCATATTTTAAGGAAAAATATTCGTTTAAATGGAAAAATTACTATTCGAGGTTAGACGAGCTAGAAAATATGGAGTCTCAGCCTATCAATCTTGATCGAGAAGAAATATTGTTGATTTATAATGATATCAGGAAAAACTTTCCTGAAAACTAAATTATGGTAAAAACGGATAAACTAAAGGTAATCCTGCTAAAAAAAATGGTACAGTTACTAAGAGAAATATTACTCCTGTAATTAACAAGTTAAATTCGAAATCCTTCTTATTTCTAATAAGTTTGTCACCTAATTGTAAAAGTATCATCGTTAATGAAATTGCTCTAACTATCCAAGCGACTAGAACGAGAGAAGTCCAAAATAGTTGATCACCAGATTCAATCAATAATTGCCAGCCATGGATATATTCATCCCATTGACCTAGGATTTTTAAAATCATTTTCAGAACAATCCTATTTTTTAAATTATCTGATAAAATTTTCTTATTAAATCCCTA
This sequence comes from Candidatus Hodarchaeum mangrovi, assembly GCF_975850365.1. NCBI lineage: Archaea > Promethearchaeati > Candidatus Hodarchaeota > Candidatus Hodarchaeia > Candidatus Hodarchaeales > Candidatus Hodarchaeaceae > Candidatus Hodarchaeum > Candidatus Hodarchaeum mangrovi. The sequence goes on from NZ_CDLCQJ010000147.1 coordinate 18,932, forward strand.
ATTATTGATTAGAGAAATATATCTTAATAATTTAAGGTTAATATCCTAAAAATAATTTAAATGATGAGAATAAATGGTAATATAGATTTGAAATAATCCTTTTTAAATTGTAAATATAAGTTCAGGAGTATTTTTCTCTTTTAATTCTAAGATCAAAATATTCTAGGTTGAATATTCGACTTTTCTTAGGAATAGAAACCATTTTCAGAAAAAAACATTTAAAGCTAAGGCAGATGTTGCCAAATCGGTAAAAAAAACTCTATGTAATTTATCAACAAAAAAATAAAGCTCTGAAGGCCTTTATTTCGATTGAAATTTACATAATATTAAAGAAAAAATAAATCCTTGTTAAAGCGGAAGTGTATACTTGGAACTTGAGATAATTGAACAACGGGAGAACTATATTAAGTTCATTCTCTCCGATGTAACTCCAACTTTCGCTAATTCATTACGAAGAATGATAATGAGCGAAGTACCTACGATGGCTATTGATGAAGTAATCATTATTGAGAATACTACACCGCTTTACGACGAGATAATCGCTCATCGACTAGGATTAATACCCTTAAAAACTGATCTTAACAGCTATGTAAGATCAGATGTCTGTTCCTGTAATGGTCAAGGTTGTACATCATGTGAAGTCTCTTTAACTTTGGAAAAAACTGGAACTCAAGAGGTTGAAGTTGTTTTTTCTAGTGATCTACTTTCTCAAGATCCTAAAGTTACTCCAGTATATTCTACAATACCTCTCCTTAAACTTGCTAAGAATCAAAAAATCTTCCTAGAAGCTATTGCTCGATTAGGTAGAGGAATGGATCACGCCAAATGGCAACCTGTATCAACAGTTTCTTATAAATATTTTCCTGTGGTTGAATTTAATTTAGATAATTGCACATATTGTGGGGATTGTGTTCAAGTCTGTCCTCGTGATATTATTAAAATCGAGGATGATAAAATTAAAGCAATTAATGTGATTAATTGTAGTTTGTGCAATCAATGTGTTGATATCTGTGAATTAGATGCTGTTAATGTCTCTACAACTGGAAAGGATTTTGTATTTTTAATTGAAAGCACTGGTTCTTTGAAAATAAAGGAAATTCTATTAGAATCTCTAAAAGTATTAAAAGAAAAGACTCAAACATTTAAGAAACACGTAGACGAATTTTAATGTGGGAAATAGAGTGACAATAAAAGGAAGAACTAATCCAAACATGGTATCCTTGATTGAAGAGCTAAAAGCTATATCTATAAGTCAAAATGTTATGATATGGTCTAGATTAGCTTCTGAATTATCTAAACCTAATCGAAAAAAACCTACAGTTAATTTGTCCCATTTAAATCGTATTTCTTCGTCTGGCGATATTCTTTTAATTCCTGGGAAAGTTCTGGGTTCTGGTGAATTCAATCATAAAATTGAGATAGCAGCTGAATCTTTTTCAGAGAAAGCACGTGCTAAGCTTAATAATTCAGGAAGCCAAATGTTTTCAATACGAGAGTTACTAACTAAATACCCTAAAGGATCAAATATACGAATAATAAAGTAGAAGGAAATGTGGTGATAAAATGGACGATTTTATTTCTGAAAATGCAACAATAATTAATGCTGAATATTCGATATTAGGGCGTTTAGCTAGTAATGTGGCTAAACGTTTATTGAAGGGTGAAGAAATTATAATAATTAATGCGAATAAGGTAATGATATCTGGTAATCCTGATAATATTGGTTTGAAATATTTTCAAAGGTATAAAATTAAAACAAAATCAAATCCTTTAAGAGGTCCTTTTTATCCTAGGGAAACAGACCAGATTTTCAAAAGAACAGTACGTGGTATGCTTCCCTATAAGAAAGGTCAGGGTAAAGAGGCCTATAAGAGATTAATTGTCTTTAAGAATTCTCCTGAGATTTTCAAAGAAAAAAAAGTAGAAGTCCTCCAAAATGCGAAGGAACTGAGTAAAAAATCAGCTTATATAACATTAGAGGAATTAAATGCAAAAATCTGAGGGAAGAATTATGAAAAGTATATTAAGAAGTGGGAAAAGAAGGACTGCAATTGCTCGTGCAATTATAAGGAATGGTTCTGGTCGTGTATTAGTAAACGGTACGCCCTTAGAGATTCTTGAACCTGATATTGTAAAAATGAAATTAATGGAACCTTTACACTTTATCGACCAAAAATTAAGAAAAAGTATCGATATCAAGGTTAAAGTGAAAGGTGGTGGTTTTATGGGACAAGCTGATGCTGCTAGAACTGCAACAGCTAGAGCCCTACTTGCATGGACTAATTCTGATCAACTTCGAGCCAAATATTTTGATTATGATAGGCATATGATAGTTGGTGATCCTAGGCGGCGTGAACCTAAACAATTTGGTGGACCTGGAGCAAGAGCAAAATATACAAAAAGCTACCGTTAATCCATAAGGTTTATTTATATAAACAGAAGGACTGATTATACCCTCAATTGAAAGTTAAGAAGGGCCCATGGCTTAGCCTGGTTAAAGCGCTCGGCTGATAACCGAGATGCCATTTTTTTAGATGGCAAGGTAAAGATCCCCGGTTCAAATCCGGGTGGGCCCATATTATATATACATTTTAGCATTCTAAATATCTCCCAAGATTTTATTCCTATTTAAATCTCTTTTCAAAGGAATTAAACTAATAGTTTCATCTTTTCCTAGTTTCAATTGAGTTTCAATAAAGAGTTTTATGAGAAAGTAAAGAATTGGTAACAAATCATTATGTAACAAATTTTTACTAGATTCTTGAGAAAGATGGGCCATAACACAGACCAGCTGTTGAGTAGAAATATGCTGTGCTAATTCTCCTAAAAGATATTCGAGTTCAGCTGCATTTTTTTGTTTTGTGATATTTTCAATGATAAGCTTGAAGTTTTCATTTTTCAGCAATTTCAAGCAAAATTTTGATTTTCGGTCACATTTCACTCGTTTTTCATCCTCTGCAAGAAAGGAATCGTCGAAAATACTACATAATTCAAAACATATTTGATTTAAATTTGGAAGATTTAGAAATTGATCGTAGATTGTATTAAATAATTTTGATTTCTTTCCCCTCATGAAACTATCATTAGATGGAGGGATACTAGTGAATTTACTTGTCCCCTGACACTGAATTCTTGATTTAATTTTCTCCTCACTTATGAAAGAATTAATGTTTTCCTTCTGTAAGAACAAAGAAATTTTATCAATTGTTTTCTCAAATGGTAGCTCAGAATAGTCTTTTAAAGGCGATTTTAGTCTTATCCTCACAAAATCTTTCTTAATAAACTTTAGATAACTTGGGGTTCCATAGGTAAGAAAAATTTCTTTTAAAAATAAGAAAGGGGTTTTTTTATCAAATAGTTTGATATAATAAATATTTCCAAGTAATTTATTTGATTTACTATCTTTATTGTAAGTCAATATCATTGAAGAATATTCCTTTATTTCAATTTCCTTTTCTGGAATTAAGGGAAAGATAAAATGAGTTTTTGAATAAAGAAAGCTTTTATTTCTGAATGTTAATATCTTATACTCATTAATTTTTTCTATCAGGGTGTTTAACTCTAATAATTGTATATCAGGAAAGATTACTTCTAAAATGGGATAACATTTATTCACTAAAAGGTTTATTTCTTCCAATGAGGTAGTAAATATCCTAATATATATTATGGATTCGTTTTTATTGATTTCTATTGAAAAGGTCTTAAGAAATGTTAAATGTTGTAATTTATCTAGTTTAATATTTTCATTAATCTGTGCTTCAAATATGCACATCCATATACTATGATTTTGAATAAAAGCAAAATTACGATCAGTTAACACTATTTTAAACTTCTTAAGATTTGTTTTTTTAATCCATAACATTTCTCGAAAAAGAATTATTATTAAAGGAGATAATGATAAATAACTGGCAATATCAAAAAAATTTATAGTGTAAATAATAAAAAATAATAAGAAAAAATTAGTTACTAGAATTGGGAATAGAATTCTCTTATTCACAATATTTCATCTCATAAAATTGTAGTTTTATGCTTTCGGTATATCCTCAATAGCACAATTCCAGTTGAAAATATTAAAGAGTAAAATATTGAGAAAAAAACAGGATTTTCAAAAAATCCAGGTAAATTTTCTAAAAAAAACCTTGTTAAATCAAATTTTAGCGAAATATTATTATTAGCAAAATCAAAAACAACTATTTGATATTGTTCTGTTTTAAGGTCTGATCTTGGAAATATGAATTGTAAATAGTAATCAGGTTTTGAGATATTTTCAATCAATCGTTTTTCAGTGTTAAAAATTATATTTCTGATTCCTGAAGCTCTTTCAGGTTCAAAAATAAAACTATGAATAATAACATCTGTTTCAGAAGATTCAAAAGACACTGTAAGCTCTGGAGGATAAGGGTCATTAATAACAATTTTTTGTTCTATACTTTGTATTATAAAATAATCAGAAAAATAAAGACAAAGATAAACATATACTGTATTATTCCAAGAAAGTCGAGGTAATGTTGTTATGATAATAACAGTTCCATTTTCGAATTTAGAATGAGTAGAATTTATATTCTCTCGTTTAATTGCATCTATGACATAATATATCTTATATGTAAAATTTGAATAACAATTGAATTTCCACCCTCCTATCATACTCTCATTATAGGAATAATTTTCTAAAAATGGATAGAAATTTATAATTTCGGGAGTTTCATATTGACCTAAAAGAGTAAGAATTATTGATTTACCTTCAAGTATATTTAGGGATCTAATAAAGATAATGGGGCCATCAATTTCCAATGGGAATGAACTAGTAACATCTCGAGAAAGCGAATCCAAAAGTGACAAATTTGAGAAGGGAAATTCAAGGAATTGAAGATTTAAACTTATTGAAAAATTACTAATGGATATATTTGATTTGATATCAATTTTAAATTTAAAAATGGGTTTATCTAATTCAATTGTAGTATAAATTCTAGGACCAGGATACTCAATTATTAAAAAATCTTTAAAAGTTGGATTTGCTTGTTGGTTCCAAACAATGCTTTGATTGACAATTTCTGTATTTATTACAAATGAATCTCTGATAATAAAAGATGAAAGAACGTTATTACTTTGAGTTCCTATAAAATAATACCAATTTGAAGCATCAGTTAAATATTCAACTTCGTAATGTACAAAAAAAGATTTATTTGGTTCGATGGGAGTTCTTGAAACTTCTTTAACGACAACTTGAGAAAAACCCTCAATAATGCTCGTATTTTGGACAATAAAGGATAAGGAGTCAATTTTCTCTATTTTTCCATTGAGTGATCCAATTATAAAAAGATTAAATTCAGATATATTACTTTGAATAACAGGATAAACATTCACAAGTATTAGTCCAAATTGATCTGAAAAATAAATGCCCAAAAGAGTTTCATCAATCCATAGTTCAATTTTAAAGTCATTAATTGGGTAATAGGATTCGCTTCCCCTTGGGAAAAAATATGTATATAGTAAAAAAGTTAAATTACTGGAAATTTGATAGATAGGATTTAAATATTCAAAATTCCAGAGAATTTCTGACTCTATTACTGTGATATTTATAGAATGCTGGGTAAAAAACCCAGAAACTTCTATAGCATAAATATCAAGTTGATAGAGACCTGGTTCCCATGTTATATGTTCTATATGGAGTTTATAGTTATTATCGATTATTTTAAAGAAAAAATAGCTCTCAGTTTCTTTTAACAAAAAAACTTGAGTTTTATTTGATATAAAAGGAATTTCATCTCTGAATAAAGAGACATTTAATATAAATTGATTAAACTGGTTAATTATTAAAGCATGAGAAGAGTCAAGGGAAATATAATCTGATTCAGGATTTGGAAAATCATGAACCAAAATTATCTGATTGAAAAAACCATATTCAAAAGTATTGGTCCAATTTAAAGTTAGATTTACAAGACCAGTAGGAAATTGATCAGAAATTATAATTTCTGGAAAGATAAATGTACAATTAATCATCACTAATGTGCTTTGATAATAAATAAATTGATTAGTCTCAAGAAATAAATTAATATTTCCTTGCAAAGGATATTTAAGTTCTCCCCTCACTTTAAATACTTCTCCGTGTATGATTTCGGTTTGAACAGAGATATTCTCTAGATAATTTGGGGAAATTGCAGAGAATAAGGTTGGATTAAAACCAGTAATATTAAATCTCACTAAATCTAACGTTAAATAAGTATTCAAAGAAGAGTAATTTCTCATTCTCTTGAATGATGAGGAGTTGACATTTAAAATTAGATTATTCCAATCAGAAGGTATTATAATTACAAAAAAACTTTGATAATTACTGAGAAGAATTTGATTCTCTATCTTCATTAAAAGTTCTAAATGGGTTGAATTCCAATTAGATAATTCTATGATAGAATTATAAATGAAAATTCTCTTAACTTTAATATTTAAAATCGTTCGTAGATTTTTTTCCCATGAAGATTGTTCTTCAATTGAAATGGAGACGTTTCCAATCGTTGTATTATAAAATAAAGTTCCATCAAAAGAAAATGTATCATAGCTCCCAATTGTATAATTTAATGGAAATAATGGTTCTAATTGTGTATTAAAAATAATTTGTTTGAAATCTAATAATAATTCATACCTTGGAACCATAGAAAGCATATTACAATATAAGGATTCAATATGTGAGAATAAACTGAATTCTTCAGGATTAAAATATGTCTGAATTAATCTTGTAATGTTGATAGAAAAGTGATACCATTCTATAGATTCTGATTGATTACACATTATATAAAGAGCATTTGTTCCTTTTACTATATTTTCTTCTACTTCAGCTCCATAATTCCAACCATAATTTGAAAGTACAAATATAAGAGAACGGTTAATGAAATTTAATTCCAATTCTAGTCTATGTAATGAGTTTGTTAATTCCGATGATAGATAAGGTATTCTAAAAGAGAATTGAACAATTGTTGAATGATTAAAAATTGATGGAATTGATATAGAATTGAATAATTCGTTGACCGTACCATAAATAATGGATTCTCCTGTGTCAGAAAAATTTAGACGGTAGAATGACTCCTCAGAAGAAGTAAATTTGGTAATATTTACATCACCATCACCAATATTAGGGCTGTTTGCCCAATGTGAACCAGTTAAATTTGGATAGGAATTTATCTCAAAAGAAATATTTCTAATATTTGATTGAAAATGAAATTGAGATTCATTAGGTGTAAAAAAGTTTAATGTTTGTGATGCATCAACTATACTCTCTTCCATCTTCTCTATATTATATTTAATAGATGAATTTTCATCAAATGAGGATAATTGAGAATTAATTTCGTGAGCAGACGAAATTAAGGTGTTTTCATTCTCAAATTGTTGGTCGAAAGGAAATTCCAACGATATATCAGGTGAATTTAAAAAATTCAATGGTTCGTGATGAGTAAAAATAATTGAGAATGTCAAAACCATTATCAAGAGTGAAAAAATTCGCGAGTTTTTTTTGGGGATTAAAAATTGAATCATAGTGAAAACTTCATTGTAATAATTTTCACCTTATGAATGTTTTATAATCAATAAAACCTCCCAAAGATTAATCAAAAGTGGATTGGTTGAATATGTAATTAATTACTAAAATCCCTTAAATTAGATTTAGGTAGAAGATTCGAGTAAATAGAAAAATCCCAAGAAATAAAATGAATTTTAATCCCATTAATAAAACTTTACTTGGAATAGCTGTTAAGATTTTAGAATATTCAAGATTTTGAATGTTATATGGGATAAAACTCATGAAAAGGCCATATCCAATGAATAAAAAGTCATATAAAGCATTTTGAATAATTAATTCTGTTTCATGAAGTTGCTTACTTAGAAATGAAGAAATAAAAAGAAAAAAAGGAGCTGCTCCAGATATAAATCCTAGAACTAGAAGAGAAAGTAATTGAATTACCTTTTCTTGGAAGCTTGAGGCTTTAAGCCGCATTCTCCCTTGAATTATAAGATCAATAGGTTTTCGTAATTCTGAACACAGAAAAAATAATCTTTCTCCAGCAATTTTGCTATCAAGAAGAGAAAATTTTGCTGAGAGTGATATAAGTTTTACAATTCGTTTAGGAAAAATAGATTGGAATTTTTCAATCCCTTTTTCAGATATATCTTTTGTATAAACTCTTAATTTTAGGATTTCTTGTCTCTTTTTTGAGGAAAGTGTCACATTACTTTCTATATAAGTATTAATAGAATTATACAAGCTTCGGTAAAAAGAATTTCCTTTTGATAGATTTTCTGAAAGAAGAATTAGGAAATCAAACCCTAAGTTATCCTCTGAATATAATAGATGGTTTTTTAATGATAAAATTGAGACATGTCTATCAGGGTGTATGAAAACAGACGAAATTATCAGGAATAAAAATAAAATAAGCCCTGAAAGAAGGGAAAATGTGTTAGATAACAATAAAAAACATAAGACTACCGGGGGGCTTAAAAAAGTCAGACCAGAAGAAAGAGAGGACCATGTATTTAATTCTTCCATTTCTTTTACTATTTGCTCTTCTATCTTATTTATTAAATTACTTCGTGATATTTCTATAATTCTTTCGCTTCTTTCCCAAGTCTGAATGATGTTTAAAAAATATGTTCTGACCTCTCCAGACAATTTTTTGTTTATTTCTTCTAATAAAGTTTTTTTTAACGGATTTCCTAGATGTGACTTTATTAAGGCTTCTTCAAAGATAAGAGAATAAAGAGGATAACTTCCCGCAATTATGAATTTAGTTGCATCTTTTAAGGATTTGGTTGTCTCTAGAATAATTGATAGCTCGTTAAGAACAAAAAATCCTGTTATTTGTGTGTTTATCTTATAATTTTGGAATTGAATGTGAATGATATAATATAATGATTTTATGAATAAGAAGACTAAAACACATTCGATACAAATTAGTAGAAAAAATTGTTTCAACGAAACAAAAGCTTGGATAGATATTAATCCAAAACCTGTTAGGATAAATAAAGCCTGAATTACTCTTAGATGCTTTAAATGAAGTTTAAATCGTGATTGAAAATATTTATGAAATTCCATCTCATAAAAAAAGTTATAGTCTCCCAAAAAGCGGTATTTTATGAATGGAAAAGGTTTATTTAAAATTTTGACCTTGGAATATTTCATATGTAATATTCATCAATCTTTAAAGACCTATATTCTTCTTTATAAATTCCCTAGTTTGTTTTTATCTTAAAAATTTAGGAGTTTTTATTCTAGAAATTATAAAGAAGATAGGTTATTGTTGTGGTGTCTATTCAAGCTCAAAAGTCAATGATTCAAACAAGTTGCCCTCTTTGTGGTGAGAAAGAAACCATTTTTCTTAGTAAAGGTGAATTAGATTATGCTCGATCAAATCATGCATTAATCACTAAGGCAATCTCACATACAAATAATGGTCATGTCTTAACCCTATATATTGATGGGGAGGGAATTGTAAGGAGGAAATATTGTTTCGAAATAGCTGAAAAGAATGATTTGAATAGAAATATACACCTACCCAAAAAATTAGATCTAGTTTTTGACCAAATGTTAAAAGATTCACTCAATTCACGATAAATTATACTATTCATAAAAGGTTTAGAAATTGACTTACTCTGTCCTGTTAAATAGTCTACAAAAGAAGCAACACCAATTAATTGAATCGTATTCTAATTACAATTATATAATTAATATTTTATTCGATAATTTAAATCAAAATATTGAATATTCTGTTGATTATGATCAAAAAACGTTTGAATCTCTCAAAAACTTTATTGAGTACGAATCCATATTAAAAGAATATTTAATTTCCTTTTTAAAGGAAAAAAATGAATTCTATTCATTAGGAAATTTATTCCAAATTCTAAATAAAGAAATTTTGAAAAATAAAATGAAGATACCCTACAAATTGTTTATCCCAATTTTTTTTAAAGTTCTCCAACTTGAAAAATTAGCTCCTTTACTTTTAGACAATCAAATAGATGAAATTTATTTAGATTCAAGTGATAATAATCTCTATATTGATCATTCAAAGTATGGAAGATGTTCCACATCGATTAAGTTAAAAAAAAGCGAAATTGAATCTTTTATTTATAGAATAGCATTAGAAAATGATTTTTCATTGAATCATGCCAATCCTACCATGAAAGCAGATTTTATTTCGTCTCTTTTCCATACACGAGTAACAGTAGATATACCACCATTAATAATAGGAGATTATTATATTGACATAAGAAAGTTTCGTAATAAATCCCTTAGGCTGAAAGATTTAATAGAAAATAACAGTTTAACAAGGAATCAAGCCCTGTTGTTGGCTTTTTTTATAAAAAATCGTGTTACGATCACAATCATAGGCCCTCCTAACTCGGGGAAAACAACGCTTCAGAACGCATTAATAGAATTTATTCCTTCTCATTATAGGCTCATCTCAATTGAAGATGTTTTAGAGGCATCTAGCACCCGTATTGGAAAAACAATTAAATTCAGATTAGGTTATGATCCTTATTCTACTCAATTGATCACAAAATCGCTTGAAATCCAAAAAATCTTGCACCGAAGTCCAGACTTTATCAATCTAGGCGAGTTATCTACGGAAGATCATTATAATGCCTTTTTAAATATTCTTTCAGTAGGAATACCTTCTATTCAAACAATTCATGGTTCCAATTCTCAGCTCTTGTTTATTCGGCTTAATGACATATATCATATACCTTTAAGTCTTCTTAAAACTTCAATCCCTCATGTTTTTGTTGAACTAGCTGTAACTTGGAATAAAAACAAAAAAAGAAGATTTGTATTAAAGATTGCAGAATTAAATAACAAAGGACAAGTAAATGTGATTGAAGATGAAGTAATTAACTCTTTTTTTGCACAAGAGTGTAATTCTTCTGACATTTTTACTATTAACTTTTTAAAACAGATGTTTGATGATCCACTTACTCTCAAAAGTATCACTATACAATGATTACCTCCTCCTAAAATTTAGGTGATTAAATTTAGATAGTAGCAGGTAGATTAAATCGCATGAATTTGTATAAATGGAAATCAAAATGAGTGGTTTAAGTCCCTATATCCCTTTTACAATTGAACAGACACTAGGAAACTTCTCATCTTATATTATTTCAAGTTTAGAGTTCATATTACCGATTTTAATCATCCTAGCATTTGCGACTTCAAATATTGCTTTAATTTTGGGAGGGATTACATATTTAGTTGATTATAATGAGGAAAATGGGAAAAGGATCATAGCTCGTTCATTAATCGTGTTAATCCTGATAATGAATATTTTTACATATCAAATGAATAATAAACAGTCAGAAAACGAATATTTATCTGATATTGTCCCAATTACTTCGTATATTACCTCTTACTTATTATTTACCTTTGCTGCTTTATCATTAATAGTTTTTATTGGGAATTTAGGATTATTTTTAATAGAAGCAGATTTAAAACGTAAGAAAAGTCTAAAGAAAAGTATTATCTGTCTTTTATGTGTTCTTCTTCCTATTGGGTTCAAATTTCCAAAAATGCCTATTTGGTTGTGGTAGAAATATTAGATGAAATAATAATCCAAATTATTAATTCAATAGTTGAGATAATAACTTCTATTCCATTTGGTGCATTTTTAATTGCATTAGGTGCAATAATTTATCCTCCAACTGGAAGTAAATTGGGAAAATATTGTTTATTTATCGGTTTATTCTTATTTACAATTAACCAGATCTCACATTTTTAACCTCAGAGACTTTATATAAAAAGGAATGCTTTGAATTTTAGGATTAAATATTTAGTTCTTCTTGACAGTTCAATATAATTAATAAAAGCCATGGAAAGGTAGCTTAAGAATTTTTAATATCAACCAAAGTGTTATATCGTGTCGTAGCTAGTCTCTATTCTTCAAAAAGCCTAATTTACTCCTATCTATAGAAATTCTGTCATTATATATTATCAATCCGATTCTGGTTAGTATCATGTATATATTTAGTTCAAATGATCTCCAAGAATGAGTTTAAAGGCTATTTAAAGGTTAAATTAATGCTTTGGTTTAAAAATATTGAAAATATGGTATTTCAAAATTTCTCAATTGAGAGAAATTTGGTATGAAGATACATAAGCAAAATTGTGGTTCGCTTTAACTAAGCACTTCTCTTATTTCGCGACCAATTTTCTATTTAAAATGATATTAACCCTTCAAGATTACTTTGATTTGTATTAAGCGTAATAATAGCTGGGAGAATACCTTATGTGGACACCAGAGCTGAAAAAAATTAATCAAATTCAATTTGGAATTCTTTCACCAGACGAAATTCGGAAAATGGCTGTTACTAAAATTATAACTGCTGATACCTATAACGAAGATGGAACCCCTATTGAGGGTGGATTAATAGATCGTAGATTAGGTACAATTGAGCCTGGTCAACGTTGTAAAACCTGTGGAAATCAAGTGGGAGAATGTCCTGGACATTTTGGCATGATTGAGCTTGCCAGACCTGTAATCCATGTCGGTTATGCAAAGTCAATTATCTATAAGCTTCTTCGAACCTCATGTCGTGCGTGTTCAAGAATTCTTCTTGATCCTCTAACAATCAGAAGATACCATCACGCGATTGAAAAAGCAGAACAAGAAGAAGACCTAAAGCTTGTCTCTGATTTATATAAAGATGTTGTTAAAGAGGCTAGAAAAAGGTCAGAGTGTCCACATTGTGAGCAAACTCAGTATAAAATCAAGTATGAGAAACCAACAAGCTTTTATGAGGAGACACCCGAAGGCTCGGTAAGAATTACCCCCACAGAAATTCAAAAAAGGTTTGAAGGAATTGCAACCCAAGATCTTTATCTTCTTGGTATAGATGCACAGCATTCTCGACCTGAATGGATGATACTTTCTGTCCTTCCAGTTCCTCCTGTATCAGTACGTGCATCAATTACTTTAGAATCTGGTGTGAGAAGTGAAGACGATCTCACTCATAAATTAGTAGATATTATTCGCATAAATCAAAGACTGAGAGAAAATATTGAAGCAGGAGCTCCACAATTAATAGTAGAAGATCTATGGGAACTTTTACAATATCATGTCACTACTTTCATGGATAATGAGGTAGCAGGCATTCCCCCTGCCAGACATCGGTCGGGAAGAGCATTGAGAACTCTTACACAACGCCTTCGTGGAAAAGAAGGGCGTTTCAGAGGAAATCTATCAGGTAAACGTGTAGATTTTTCAGCACGAACAGTTGTCTCTCCAGATCCTAATATCTCTATCAATGAAGTTGGTGTGCCTGAACAAATAGCTAAGATCCTTACTGTTCCAGAGAGAGTAACAGAATGGAATATTGAAGAGATGAAAGAGTTAGTTATGAATGGTCCAAATCCTGAGATTGATGAAAAAACTGGGGTATCTAAAACAGGTTCAAATTATATCATTAGACCAGATGGAAAAAGAATAGATCTCAGATTTGTTGGTGATCTTAATAATACCGCTGAAATGATTGATCAAGGATTTATTGTTGAACGACATTTAAGGGATGGAGATATGGTGTTATTTAATCGACAACCTTCATTACATCGAATGTCAATAATGGCTCATGAAGTACGAGTTATGCCCTATAAAACCTTTAGACTTCATCTATGTGTATGTACCCCCTATAACGCTGATTTTGATGGAGATGAGATGAATCTTCATGTCCCTCAGAGTGAAGAAGCACGGGCAGAAACTAGAGTTTTAATGAGAGTTCAGGAACAAATTCTTTCTCCTAGGTATGGTGGTCCTATAATTGGTGCTTTACATGATTATGTCTCAGCAGCATTTCTTTTAACACGTAAGAAAACATTAATTACTAAAGAGGATGTATGGCAGCTTCTATTAGCGGGAAATTATGAAAGAGAACTTCCTTTACCTGCGGTACAACATCCTAAAGAACTTTGGACTGGAAAACAAGTTTTTAGTTTATTGTTACCACCAGATGTCAATGTAACCTCAAAATCTAGAACATGTCGTAAGCATGATGTTTGTAAGGGAGAACTTTGCGAGTTTGATAGTTATGTGTATATCAGAGGTGGACAATTATTATCTGGGGTTATTGATCGACGAGCTATTGGAGCAGATGAATCAGAAAGTGTATTACATGTTGTAGTTAAAGATCATGGAAGCGATCGTGCACGTGAATTCTTAGATTCCCTTACTCAAATGCTACTAGAATTCTTGTCTCACGAAGGATTTAGCTTAGGGTACTCAAATGTAAATATTCCCGAAGAAGGAAAGCGGAGAATACGTGCCCTAATTGAAGAAAAAGAGAATTCTGCTCATGAAATGATTGGATCATATCGTAAAGGAGAATTAGAACCTCTCCCAGGTAAATCACTTGAAGAAACGCTAGAAATGCGAATTATGAGTGTCCTAGCAAAAGCAAGAGATGGTGCCGGAAGTATAGCCAATGATTACATGGGAATCTCGAATACAGCTGTTGTTATGGCATCAACTGGAGCTAAAGGTACTCAATTAAATATCGCTCAGATGGCTGCATGTGTTGGACAGCAATCTATTCGTGGAGAAAGAATTTTGAGAGGATACCGTAAAAGAGCGTTACCACACTTTGAAAAGAATGATATTGGACCTATTGCTCGTGGATTTGTCCGTTCAAATTATCGTTCCGGCCTTTCTCCTACCGAATTCTTCTTCCATGCTCAGGGAGGTCGCGAAGGATTAGTAGACACAGCAGTTCGAACTTCAACAAGTGGATATCTACAAAGAAGGTTAGTAAATGCTTTACAAGACCTCCATGTAAATTACGATATAATCGTTCGAACAACGGAGGGAGATGTTGTTCAACTAAAATATGGGGAAGATGGAGTAGATCCTATGAAATCTTACCATGGAAGACCTGTTGATATTGATGCTATTATTGAGGAAGTTTTATCCTCAGAGGAGAAGTAATAGGTGGTTGTTTTGGCAAGTTTAACTAAAAAGCAAATAAATGACCTTGTTAATGCGCATGAAAGCCGTTTTCCGATGAGTATAAGGGAAAATTTAGTGCTCAAATTATCTGAAATTCCTAAACTCGATAAGCGGACAGCTGAAAAGATACTAACCTCTGTAGAGGACGCTTATTTACGGTCACTTGTTGAACCTGGTGAAGCAATTGGAACTGTTGCAGCTCAATCAATAGGTGAACCTGGAACCCAGATGACCTTAAAAACTTTTCATTATGCTGGTGTAGCAGAATTAAATGTTACTTTGGGACTTCCGAGACTGATAGAGATTTTGGATGCTCGTAAAAATCCTGCTTCTCCTTATATGACAGTATATCTTGAGGATCCTTATTCCAAAGAGAAAGAAAAAGCTCAGGAAGTTCAGCGAATGATTGAATTATCAACAGTTGAATCGGTTAGTGATGATATCACTGTTGACCTCGCTCTTATGCAGATAAAGATTACTTTGAACGAAACATTAATGAAAGACAAAGGTGTCACCGCTGAATTAATAGTTAACAAACTCTCAAAGCTGAAAAAAGGAGAAGTTAATCTTGAAGGCGAAGAGATAATTGTTGATTCAAAAGATCTGACAATAGATGATATTTACAAACTAAATGAAAAAATTAGGGATCTTAAATTAAAGGGGGTAAAGGGAATTACACGAGTAATAATGTCTAAGGATCAAGAAGTTGATGAATGGGTTTTATTTACAGCTGGGAGTAATCTACCTGATGTCTTGAGTATACCAGGTGTGGATCCCACTCGTATCAAAACAAACCATATTCAGGAAATCAGAGACACTCTTGGAATTGAAGCTACTAGACAAGCAATTATTGATGAAGCAACCGCTGTTCTTCAAGAACAAGGATTAGATGTAGACATTCGTCATATCATGTTAGTAGCTGATATAATGACTCAAGATGGAAATTTACGTCAGATTGGAAGACATGGAATAAGTGGAGAAAAAGAAAGTGTTTTAGCTCGTGCTTCATTTGAGGTGACAGTTAAACACCTTCTAAATTCAGCAGCTCGTGGAGAAAAAGATAAGCTGAAAGGAATCACTGAAAATGTAATTATCGGTCAGATTATACCCCTTGGAACAGGAACAGTTGATTTGATTATGTGGCCTGGCTACAAACAAAAGGTAAAAGTTAAAGAGGATGAATAAAATGAAACCAGACTTGGAAAAAGCAATAAGTATGGCAGTTAGTACTGGGAAAGTCAAACTTGGATTTGAATCTGTTTTACGACAAGTTTCAACTGGAAAAGCTAAAGCAGCTATTCTATCAAATAATGTTCCACTTGAAGTACGAACACAGTTAATCAAAGGTTGTAAAATGGCTAAAATTCCGATTATTGAGTATGAAAAATCAGGAACTGATCTCGGTGCAATATGTGGAAGACCACATAAAGTATCCTCCATTATCATTTTAGATGCAGGAAACTCTAAAATAATGGATTATATATAATTGGGATGTTTACTAGTGTCAAATATTCGAATGTCCCAAGAAGAGCTTCAATTTATATCTAAACTTGAAGGTTTCACTGGAGCTTTAGCTGTAGATTGTATTTGGGATAAAGAAGGGAGTCGTGTGATTTTCGTAGTGAAAAGACACGACACTGGAAAAGTAATAGGACGCGGAGGTACCACAATAAGACGTTTAAGAGAATATTTCCAAAAACAAATTGATATTGTAGAATATTCTAATAAACTTGAAGATTTTGTTTCAAACACTTTAGCACCAGCCAAAACTAAAAGTGTAGAAATTTTAAAGAGAGCTGGTGAAAAAGTTGTCGTTGTAACTGTTGTTTCTAAGGAAAAGGGAAAAGCTATTGGAAAAAACGGTAGAAATATTCACCGTTCTCGATTACTCCTGAAAAGGCATTTTGGAATTGATCATGTAGAGCTTCGCGAGGCAACATGATAAACTGCCCAGTTATATAAAAAATACAATCCTTCATAAAACTCAAGTAAAAAATAGTAATTAATGTTAGTTCCTAAAATTACTAATAGAATTTATTGTAAAATTAATAATTAGTCGAAATATAGATGTAGGTGCATAAAAATGACAGGACTTAAATCCCCCCGAGGAGAATTTGCTGCAAGTAAGTTAGTTCGCAAAAGAAAGAAATTCCGTTGGAAGAGTACTGCATATAAACGAAAAATTCTTCGTCTTAAAGAAAAATATGACCCCCTCGAGGGAGCCCCTCAAGCAAGGGGTATTGTGATTGAAAAAGTAGGTATTGAATCAAAACAACCTAACTCCGCAATCAGGAAATGCATTCGTGTTCAATTAATTAAAAATGGGAAACAGGTTACAGCATTCATACCTGGCGATGGAGGTCTGCTATATATTGATGAACATGATGAAGTTTCTATTGAAGGCATTGGAGGGGCTAAAGGTGGAGCCATTGGAGACCTTCCTGGTGTTAGATATCGTGTTGTTCACATCAATGGAGTTAGTCTCGATGCAATGCTCTCTGGAAAAAGAGAGAAGAAAATGCGTTAATTTTCTTAATCCTTTTTGCATTTAGGATTTTCAACTCATACGTGAGGATAGATAAGTGGAGTTGAACTTGGTTAATAAAAATTTTAAAATTCTATCTTCGCAAGAATTAAGATGGACCGTAGAAAAGCAAAGGAAACTTGAACAGATATCTAATTTTATATCAACTATTCAAGAATTTCAATACCCAAAAGTAATTCTAGAGCAATATAGTCTTCCAAGTGATCTTATCGCTTTTATATTTATTTCTCAATGGAAATATTTAGAGAATAAATCAATTGTAGATTTAGGATGTGGAACTGGAAGATTTACCCTTCCTTTAAGGAAATATATAACAAAAAAAGTCTTAGGTGTAGATATTGACGAAATAAGTGTTAAACATATGTTACAAGTTGCACATAAAGAAAAACTCGAAGTTGACTCATTGGTCACATCAATTGAATTCTTAGAAGCATTTAATTGGAGTAAAAAATTCCAAACATGTATTATGAATCCTCCATTCGGGACAAAAAGAAGAAAAATAGATTTTATATTCTTAATAAAAGCAATGACATTTGCTAGTACAATAATTTCAATTCATAAATCAAATTTTAGAACTAGAAAGAGAATCTTTCAGATGGGAGGGAATAACAATATGGATGTGTCGATTGTGTCAACTGTTGAATTCTCTTTACTTCCAAGTATGATATTTCACCATAAAGAGAAACATATCGTTAGAATTGATATATTCAGGATTTTAAAGACAAATGTATGATTTTAATTATTTTAATCAAAACAATTTTAGATAGACTTAATACTGCATTCCATTATGAAATTAAATCAAATTTTTATCTATTGATCATAGTGGTTAGAGTTAATAATGAACCTTTAGAATGGCTATTTGGGAAAGGAAATGAGTAAAAAAGATGATTATCAAAGTCATAATGAAATAGTTGTACCAGGGGAAAAAATTGCAATTATAGAAGAATTTTTACCTGATGAAACTTGTTTTGAAGAAGAAGGAGAAATTTTTTCATCTCTACTCGGGAATATTGTTACGGATCGTAAGAAACATAAAATTTCCATTGTACCTAAGAAAAGGTACTTACAAATAAATGTAGGAGATATTGGGATTGGTCGTGTAGAATTTGTTAAAAAACAAGTTGCTTCCCTTAACTTGCATTATGTTAACAATATAAATATACCTCTACCTGTAAATGCGATTCTTCATGTTTCTGAGGCGTCAAAACATTATGTTAGGAATATGTATGAAGTTGCTAGACCAGGTGATTGGCTAGCAGTAAAAATTATTCGAACATCAACTCCATTATCTGTTGGTCTAGTAGGATCTGGTTTAGGTGTTATAATAGCATTTTGTAATCATTGTGGTCAAGAAATAGAATATAAAAGGCAAAATTTATTAGAATGTCCAAATTGTGGATTAATTCAACCTAGAATTACCTCTAGAAATTATGGCAAACCTATCATTTATAAACCGGTGTCCCATCGAGATGAAAATAAACGACAAAAGAATATGGGAAAAATTAGAAGATAAAGAAGATCGATGGAGAAAGAAGAGAAAAAAAAAAGAAGATTATGAAACTGTGAGTGCTGTCATTGATTTAAATACAGCAAAACAGATTAAAAAACTTCAATCATTGCGTATAATCGATCAAATAACTGGTACTATAGCTTCTGGAAAAGAGTCTGGAGTTTTTTTAGCGTTATTAGGTTCAAAAGGCACTGAAATGGTAAAAGAATCTGGAGTATCCTCACCAATTGTAATTAAAATCTTTAGAACTAGTACACTGAATTTTAAGAGAATTATTGACTATGTTTCTGGAGATGTTAGATTTCATAAAAAGAGTAAAAATATTAGAAAAATTATCAATCTTTGGGCTGATAAAGAATATAAGAATCTTTTAAGATGTGTTCAAGCTAATATTAATGTACCAAAACCAATCCTGGTAAGAAATAATATGCTCCTCATGGAACTTTTGGGAGAGGATGGAACTCCCTCACCCCTATTGAAAGATTATCCCAAGGCATTTACAAAAGAGATGTTAGAATTAATACTCGTACAAATGGAAAGGCTTGTATTGAACGCTAATCTTATCCATGCTGACCTTTCTGCCTATAATATTATCATTCATCATGATAAACCTTATTTTATTGATATGAGTCAAAGTGTTCTAACATCACATCCAAGGGCTTTAGAATTCCTTCAAAGAGATATCGAAAATATCTTATATGCATTTTCTTCAAAAGGTATTCCAGTTCCATTGGAGAATGAAGTTTTTGAGTCATTAACCCGTGACTTTCCTGATATAGAAATTACTTGATCAGAGGCGCAAAAAATGGTAATTGATAGCCATATCCGAATTCCTAAATCACGAATTGGGGTTTTAATAGGTAAAAAAGGAGAAACAAAGTCTGATATAGAATCTATTACTCAGGTAAGTATTTTAGTAAATAGTGATGATGGTTCAGTAATAATTAAATCAACCCCTGATACTACAGATCCTACGCTTGTTTTAAAAGCCCGAGATATTGTAAAAGCAATCGGTAAGGGTTTTAGTGCAGAAAAAGCTCTTTATCTCCTTGATGATGATATTTTTTTAGAAACAATTGACTTAGAAGGGACCAAAAATAATATTAAAAGAATTAAATCTCGGATAATAGGAGAAAAAGGAAAAACGCGTAATATTATAGAATCTAGTACCGATACGCATGTTTCTGTCTTTGGAAATCAAGTTGCATTAATTGGTAACTTAGAGGAAATCAATTATGCTAAAGAGGCGATTCTACAACTTATTCAAGGTTCAAGACATAGTACGGTTTATCGTTATCTTGAACAAATTCGGTTTCAATCTAAGCAAAGACCGCTAAGAATCTGGAAGGAACCACCTTTAGAAGAAGATTGAAACATATTTAAAAAGAAAAGGTTTTTGTTCTGGAATTGAATCTTTGGGCCGATAGCTCAGCTTGGTAGTAGCGCCTGGTTTGCATCCAGGAGGTCGTGGGTTCAAATCCCACTCGGTCCATAAACTAATTATCTGGGATTAAAAATTAGACAGAATTAAGATTAATTTGAAGAAAGGAAGTCTCTGGTTATTTTTTTTGATTTTAGGATTTAATTTTCCATACTTTAAGGAAATAATGAAGTTAATTCAGATAATAATTTATCAGCATTAAGTAAAAGCCAATCAAGAACCCCAGTAACAATGGATAATATTAAGAGGAACCCGAATAAACCTAATCCGATTAATATCCCTTCTTCAACTAGAGGAGACCCTCTTTTGTCAGTTTTCATCCTTTTATTAAGGAATGATAATCGATTGAGCAGTTTTTTATTAATCTTCATTTATCATCAGTAGAATTTTACAAGTTCTTTTTATAAGGTCCCAAGTTGTTCAAAGATTAAAGATTTTAGTGAGATTATATTTAGTAAAGGAATATTTTCGATTGGTGGAATTATTTAGGATGAAACCAATCGAAAGAAGCAGATCACTTGATTTTCTTATTTTAGAAAAAATAGGGATTTTTAATACAGTACTTTCAAGGATTTTTATTGCAAGCTTATTTTTTCTCGGATTAAGTCAAAAATTAATAATTATGCTTCATTCAAGGATAATAATCGACTTATTCATCCTTTATTTGTTGTCAAAATGGGTTTATTTCATTAATTTTGTGTTTCCATTTTTTCTCATCGAAACAAAAATAGACACATTTTCACTTAAAAAAAGTAAAATTATTTCATTAGAGTTTATTAAAAAACATAAACGTATTAAGACCTTTAAAAGCTATTTTAAAGATTCTTTAATTTTGATTAGTTTTTTCAAAAATAATTTACCTTCAGTTAATCGGTTAATCAAACTAAATTTTTTTAACAACCCTAATTCCCCATTTAAATTCTTAAAATCCCAATTATGTCATGAGGTGTAACTTTTTGCAAAAATTATTTAACAAAATGAAAGTTCAAAACTCCAATCGCATCCAAAGTGGTGTACCAGGTTTTGACACGTTAGTATATGGTGGTTTCCGCGAAAACTCAGTGAATGTTATTATTGCAGATCCTGGATGTGGGAAGTCAACCTTTTGTTGGCAATATTGTTCTCAAGACTTTAATTCTCCCGCACTATATGTGACTTTAGAACAAAATTTGGATTCAGTGCTAAGAGACTGTCGTGAAATCGGTTTATCATCTTTTGAGGATAAATATAAACGAGGTACTCTTCAATTTCAAGTTGCTTTCAGTGAAGATTCCAATCTTACCTCTGGAGAGATCGGATTAAGATTTTTTATGTCTGAATTACCTAAATATTTAGAGGTAATACGGGAAACATCAGCTCATTATTCAGGTGGGATTCGGGTAGCAATCGATCCTTTAACTCCTCTTTTACTTGAAATTCCTGATGTAAATCAACAAAGAAACGCAATTAACAGAATTTTCACTTCTTTAAGAAAAATTGGTACATCAGTAATTACAATTGAAAAGGGCTTTGGAGAAACACTTGCACGGGTACCATTATTCCTAGCAGATTCAATCATTGAGCTTGAACATATTGGACTTGGGGGATTATATAACAGGACACTAAGGATTAGAAAATTTAGAGGTTCCGCACATTCTGAAACTCCTCAACCAATTAGTTTTGAATTGAACGTAGGTTTGAAAATAAATGACGCTAGCCAATAAATTTTCAGAAAAAACTGTTTTTAATAGATCAGTTTTTAATTTTCTTGATTTAGAACTTTCATATTTGTCTGAATATGAAGATGTGATTGCAATATTACTTTTTCGTTTAGATGGACAGGTTTTAAAGACTCGACACCCTGAAAAATTCTCCCCAAATCTATTGATTATAAGTAGCTGGGTTAAAAGTATAATTTCTAAAACAATGGAAGAGCTTCAAAGTGGTTCAAGATCAATTAAATATAATAAAATGATAACAGAGAGTATAAGAGTACCTGTTTACTTTTATTTGGCAGGTCGATCTAGTATTCTGGTTATAGTTCTACAATCAAAGGCTAATACAGGATTAATGGAAATAGAGATGAGTCGTAGTGCCAAAAGGATTGGATTGATTATTGATACTAAAAAACAAATTGGAGGATAAGTTTTGAAAGGATCTGTTGGTCTTAATATTAATCATGATTTAAATTATTCAACCTCTAAAGCCTTAAAAAAAGCCTCTGCTGAACTTAATGAAGATCCTACTATAATTTTATATTTTACTGGGTCTCACAAAGGGGGAAGTAAAACCTATGATAGAGCTATGTCAATAATACAAAAGAACTATCCTGAAGTTCCCATGGTTGGATGCTCGGGAGTTGGTATTGCTCATCATCATGATTATGGATTAAAAGGTGCAGCAATTATGATGTTATCAGATATTGTTGCACAAACTCATGTTATTAAAAGATTTAGAATTTTTAATAGATTGAAATCACGAAAAGCCTTATCACTTTGTGATATGATCATAAAAACAAATAAACATCTAAACACTTCTTTTCTTTTTTTTCCTCCTGGGTTGGGTTTTCCTAAATTTATGGTTAATTTATTGAATCATCGAATAGAGGGATTTAATCCATTTTTTATTATGAACAACAGAATTTGGAAGAATTTTCCGATCTTCTCTTCATTTTCAGGAAAGATTACAAGTTTTCTTATGGATCTTTTAGGTATTGGAATATCTTATTCATGTGCATGGCCATTATTTACCTCGTTATTTTCTAGAAACATTCATTTTACAGGGAGTTTTGGGACTGATGCATTAACGATGAATAAATCATATCAATTCTATGATTATCAAGCTTATAAGGATTCTTTGGCTTTCGTTTCACTCAGTTCATCTGAATTAGAATTTGTGAGCCATACAGACTCTGGAGCAACCCCATTACGGAATAAGGAACTTGAAATTGATAGTTACTTAGATGGAGGATTCATTCCAAGGATCAATGGAGAATGGGGAGCTAATGCTCTATTAAAATTGTATGATATGGAACAGACTCCTGAAATCCTTGAAGAAATCACTCAACGGTACTTTTATTATCTCCCTCATCGTCCTTTATGTATTTTAGATGAAAATAAAGATATAAATCTATATGGATTAGCTATAAATCCCAATTTAAAGCACGGACTATTAACTGCTCCAAATCAATTAGCGAAAAAGCTTAAGACTAAAAATTCAGAAAAGTTAAGAGCTTATTTGACATGTCAGAGTGCAATTACGATCGAAGAGACATTAGATCTAACTTTAGAAACACTTAATGCCTCCCCAATAAAATTTGGCCTCTTTTTCGATTGTGCAAATAGAGCAATGATAATTGGAGACAGATTTGATCAATATGTCTCAAAATTTAAAAATCACCTTGGAACCACTCCATACCTCATTATCCTTTCAGGAGGCGAGATTAATTCTCAACAATTTCCAATCGTGAATTTTAGTTTAATCTCCAGTTTAGCTTATTCCTTGAAGTCTCCCCATTCTTCATAATGAGGTTTATTATGGCTTTCTTTAACAAGTTTTTAGGATTAAATAATTTTCCTAAAGAACTTCAGTTATTAAGCATTAAATATATTAGTTTACAGGCAACAGTCTCTGGAATATATCTTTCTTATGCTTGGATATCCCTCTATTATATTAATAAACTTGGTTCATATTCCTTATTTGGAATAATTGTGTCTATTGGTATGCTTATAGGTGCTGGATTTGATATTCCTCTTGGAATTTTAACAGATAAATTTGGCCAACGGTTAGCTTTCTGTAGTGCTCTTTTTTGTTTAGCATCATATTATATAGGAATAATATTTGCAGTAACACCTTTGGAGTTTCTTATTTTAGAGGTTATTGTAGGAATCTACTCTGCTTTATTGTCAGGATCATATATTTCTTGGTTCATGAACTCTTGGGAATATTTTTCCCCAAATGAAGATAAATCAATATTTCGTTCTATAATGGGATCACTTAACTTTACCAAAACTTTGATTGTGAGTGGCGCAATATTACTGGGAGGTCTACTTCTCCAAGAAAAAAACATCACACCAGAATTTATCTTCTTTTTTCAGGCCCTAATATCTATTTTAGGTATTATTTTAGGCTTTAAATTCATAAAAAATCCACAATTAGAACGAGACGATGTAAAGCAAAGCCCAAAATTAAAAAACAATTCTAATACTCATTTCGTAGCACACAGTAAATCCTTATCATTAAAACAGAGATATTTTCATGTTATTCCATATTTTCTCAGTTTTTCTTTGATTGGTTTTACTTCCACATCATTTAATACCATTATTTTTATTGCTTTATTATATGACGAAATTTTTGGTTTTAAAATAGTTGGGAGACCAATCTATAATTTTGCTGATATTGCTACTCTCCTTGCTTCAATTACATTAGCATCATCAGATCTTATTTATGCAATCGCTTGTCGATTTTCAGGTCACATATCCCAGTTTTCTAAATCATCAGTTGAAAGTTTGATAAAATTTTATTTTCTTAACTACCCCGTTATCTGGTGTTTCTATATAATCTTGCTATTATTAGAAATTCCAACCATTGTAAAGGTTTTAGGATATATTATATTATTCTTGATAAAAGTAATAATTTCAGGATTAGCTACTGGGTTTTATTGGGAAGTTTATTATCAAATTACATCCCCAAAATATCGGAGTTCTCAAGAATCGGTTTATAATACTGTAAATCTCTTGATATCGCTAATTGGGTTTACATTAATTGGTAATATCCTAGATTCTCTTAAATTTTTTGGGGGGCTTAGTTTTTTATTCTCAATTAGCTTGATTGGACTAATAATTCTGAAAATAGCTATTAGAAACTGAAATCCTTCAGTTAAAAGATAATTTCTGTTATATTAACTTTAGAAAATAAAGAAAAGAACAATTGTGGAATAGAAAAAAGGATTTATTATGAAATCCCTAAGAATCCCCGTAATGCAGGATTCATTTCTGCAACACGTTCTTTACTTATTAATTCGAAATATTGTCGCATAATACTCACTGAAAGCAGAATTCCCATTCCTGAACCAATTGCACCTAAAAAGTCTGCAAAAGCAGCTAATGTTCCTATAAATAATCCTCCTATAACTGCTATGGTTGGAATATACATTTCTAATCTTCTTTCTACAATTTTTTTATTTCGACGCCATCCTGGCATTTGCATTCCCGATTGTAAAAATTGTGATGCTACATCACGGGGCCCCATACCTGCAGTCTCAAGCCACATGACTGAAAATACTATAGAGAGTATTATCAATATTATTGCATAAACAAATGCTCTTACTATTGAACCTGCAGGATTAGAGGGGTCTAAAACTCCTAAATCTCCTACTAGTGACCGTGGTGGTGTTAAAAAATAAACCAATCCGCTTTTTGGGACAAATTGTTCTGAAGCTGCATCAACTTCAAAAAGACCTAATATTTGAGCCAATAAATTGTTTGAAGCTGCTTCTCGTCCTGCTGCATTCCACACCATTTGAGCAATAAAATAAATGTCTGCAAAGACTGCGGAAGTCAGAATTACAGGGATATTTGAGACGTATAGGAGTTTGATTGGATAGGTAGATCTCATCCCTTTGTACTGTGAATAAGAAATGGGAATTTCGACTCTCATTGATTCAAAATAGATAACTATAATGAATACAACTATTGTAGCTATTAATGAGAGGATTGACAAGGAGGGGAGATTTAAATTATATGATGTGTTAGGATTATATCTGAAGAATAATGTCCCAATTGCAACTAGTGGACCCTCAGTTGTTAACCAAGCAAGAAACGCCATTAAAATACCTCGATTTGAAAGAACATTCTGAGGGCCTTCATAAAGGACTTGAACAGAGAAAAGACCTGTAAAAATCTGTAATCCCACTCCTCCAGCAATGAAGAGGGAAATTCCTGAACCAAGTCCCCATCCTTTCTGAACCATTTCATCAAGAAGAATTATAATGATGCCTGCTGTTAATAATTGCCCAATAATAGCAAGTTGGTCTGGGAGGGTTAAATTAGATCCGTATGTTCCACCAATAAGAAATGCAGAAGCTTCAATGATTGTCATCAACACTGACATGACTTTTTGGGCACCAGTATATAATGAACGTTCTTCTGGATCACCCATGTTCACATTAATGATTTTTGAACCAACAAGAATTTGCATAATTAATCCTGCAGTTACTATAGGCCCTATTCCAAGTTCAGCTAAGGAACCTTGAGTTGA
The DNA here is from genome assembly GCF_975850365.1 of Candidatus Hodarchaeum mangrovi. Lineage (NCBI taxonomy): Archaea > Promethearchaeati > Candidatus Hodarchaeota > Candidatus Hodarchaeia > Candidatus Hodarchaeales > Candidatus Hodarchaeaceae > Candidatus Hodarchaeum > Candidatus Hodarchaeum mangrovi. The sequence continues at coordinate 45,634 of NZ_CDLCQJ010000147.1, forward strand.
TGCAGTAATAGTTCTCATAAAGGCGAAAGGATCTGCCTCTCCAAGATCAGCACCAATTATTGGGGTAGATGCCATAACAAAATAAATGACTAAGGCAGCAAAGGTCCAAACTAATTTTTCATTGAAATGAACTTCACGAGTTGGCTTTATAACCTCTGGAGTGATTGACATAAATGGGCGAACAGCCTGAAGAAATCGAGATGTCATAATTTTATCCTCAAATATAAACCAAATTTTCTTTCAAACATATGAATGATTTGGTAAACTTAGGTAATCCAATATAATATTTCACTAGGGTAAAATGATGTGTTTCGTTGGTTTACCTTCATGGCTATCGGAATTAAGAAAGGAATTTATTCTTTTTCTTTTGTAACATTTAATTTCTAAGAAAGCAGATAACTAAATGCTAAAAAATCTCCCTCTAATAAAGTAAAATAGCTGATTCTCGATACAATTGACTATTTTCCTCCAGTTAAACAAATTTTATTAAACTAGATAAATTTTATTGATATACAAAATTTCAAATAGAGCTTATCATCATCAATTGCCCTAGTTTATCAATTTAGGTTGTTAAATACCCCTTAAAGCCATGAAGAAGAATTATGTAAGAAAAGATAAACTATATTATATCTATCAAAACGAGTCCAAAATAGTAAGATTCGGCCTATTCGGAAAGAAAATCTGATTAAGCACATTTCATAAAACACTTATATTCCGTTCATATTCAAAGACAGATTCTAAGGTGCATAATTATATGAAAAAATTGCTAGGATCCCAGTTTAATCGTTTGTTCATAATATTTATAATTTTATCGATGATAATTGCACTAAATAGCAATATTAATCTTCAGGTGGATGAATCTACTCAACCACGCATACAAATGAAGACTAATGAATTTAATCTGGAAGATCTTCATTTTTTTGATGTTAGGAATTTTGACTCAACTAGTCACACAATAAATGTTAGTCGAGTAATTCGAGCTAACGAATATGGCTATACAACCTCTAGAACTGAGCTTCGGATATTTAACAATGATTCAAATATAATTAATGCCATAAATTTGACTTTACCAATACATGAATATGATGATAGCAAGTTTATCAAAATTTTCTCTTCTAATGACACCGAGGAACAACAAACTGAGTGGCAGAGTTTTCTAGGAAATGACTCATGTACTATCACAATTAAATTTCCTGATATTGATACAGGAGAAAACACAATTTTAGTTATTGTCATGGATCACTTAAATGCAGTCTCATTTGATAAGAATAATCAATTGGCAGAAACTGCTTATCCTTATCATTTTAATATGAGTTTTATTCCCTTAATTTCAATACCAATAACAAAATATGATATTGATTGGAAGGTAGGGACAGAAATAGAAGTCAAAATTAAAAATGAGACCATTTTGCCTAGAAAATCGAATTATACAGGTTCTTCAATACAATCAACCCAAGGAATTGTCTTTAATAATATCACAGAAATTACGGGAATAAATCGTACGATCTTGAATAGCTCTGATTATAATTATGACATGGTAGCTTTAGAAAATAAAAGTTTTATCCCAGCATTTTCTCCATCTTTGGCCCAAAATCTCTCTTTATATCTAAGCTTTGATTATTATCAATTTGCAGAAACTAAAATTGAATTTTCTCAACTAAAGACGACAATTGAGATGTCAGAATGGGGATATGTATATACAAAACATGAAATTTTAATTAAAAATATTGGATTGAAATCTGGACCAGTTTTATCTACTAATCTCGGTGGACCAACATTTAATACTATTGGATTCTATCTTCCTAGGTATGCTGGTAAAATAGGGATGCATGACAATTATGGAAACCTCACTCCCTCCGTTGTTTTTGATTCAGTTCTTCAAAAGAAATCCCTTGAAGTGTATCCTCGAATTGAAATTGAACAGGATGCTGAATATCATCTTTATCTTTCATATCGTGAACCCGTCTCGGAGCTAGTAAAAGATCGTGGAGGAGGGAAAGTTAGATTATCTATTCCTCTTTCCATGAACTTTAATTGGACTGTAAGGGAATTTGAACTAAACATCTTTGTTCCTCATGGGTCTTCATATAGCAGGCAAAAATTCGTTGAAACAATTGAAACAGCTACATTACGTCAAGCCACATTAAATAAATCTATCCAAAAACGTGAACTTGGAATCGGATTTGGAATATTTAATAAACCAGGAGTACAAATTAATTTTACTGATATAACCCCATTGAGCAATAAAATTATTAATATTGATTTTGGATTGGATCCATTTGTATTTTTCAAAGTTCCTCTTTCAATATCCTTCTTCTTCTTATCTTTAGGTATAATTTATGCCTTAGCTCGGAATCTCTCATTTGGGTTGCGACCTAGAGGAATCGTTATTGAGGAAATACCTCTAGATCTAATTAGAGAATTTGTGAAATCATATGAAGAAAAAACTGCTTTAAGAGAGCAAATCATCCGCCTTGATAAAAAAAGAAAATCTAAAAATATTAGTGCAAGAGAATTCGAGCAAACACGGACAATATTACTGAATCGTCAACAAAGAATGGATCGAGCATTAGTAAATGTATCAAGTAAGCTCTCTGATGAAGGAACTAAATATCGTGTTTCAATGCGATCAATCGAGGTAGCAGAAGCAAATCGTGAAGCTATCCTTCTAAACATTGATTCACTTGAGAAAAAGAAAACCCAAGGAAGGATAGGTAAAGAAGCTTATGCGAAGCTAAAGCTAAATTATGATAAACAGCTTCGGAAAGCAAATAATGATATAGACAAAGTTTTAATCGAATTAAGATCTCTCCTTACCAAATAAGAGGTGTCTCTATTCCGAATATAGTTATTAATCAAGATCTCTGCACACTATGTTTAAAGTGCATTCGGAGTTGTCCTGCAGAGATTCTTAAAATAAAAAAATCCTCTTCTAGTAATTCTAGGATTATTCAGGTGACTGATTCTCATCTTTGTTTTGAATGTCGTGCTTGCGAAGTAGTTTGCCCTGTTGAGGCCATAGAAGTATTTTGGACACCAGAAGAACAATAATAAGCCCCGTAGTGTAGAGGACCATCATGCGAAGTTTTGGCTTCGTGACCCCAGTTCGAATCTGGGCGGGGCGATTTTCTCTCACTGTGTAAGGTCTTGATTGTTTATTATTAAATTTTCATATGATTGTTTGATCTTTAACTGAGTTGATTTTAATTCTAAATTTAAGTAAAGATCGTTAGAAATGGGATCTAATGGAAAATTATTAGTTTTTATTAATGATATATTACCATTGATGGCTAACAGACATCTATGTTCATCATTCTTAATTTTTAATAATTTTCGTAACTGTTCATACTCATTACGTGGAATACCCAACATATTAGCAATCACATTTGGATCAAATGTTGTAAAAAATACTGCTTTGATACCTGTATTAGATAACATCGGTTGATCTACTATTGGATCGGTTCCCACAAAAATCATTGAAATATCATATGCACGCAAGGTCCACGGGCCTTTACTGATCATTGAAGTTGGAAAATTATTCCATTTAGATTTCGAAGGGAGTAACTTCTGGATTTCATCCATTATTAAAATATTTTTTGGAAGGGATTCCTCTTTAATCGGAGGACGTGAAGTCCTGAGATGATAATAGAGATTTTGAAGGAGAACTTCTAAAAATAAACGACGGCCCAACTCATCTTCCATCATTTCAAAAGTAGAAAGGTCAATGATTACATTATTTTCAAGTAATGACACTATTTCAAATGATGTCTGTTTCACTGAAAAACATCGTCCTACATTACCAAAACGAAATTTTTGAAAGCGATTTAGCATAGCAATTGCAGAATTTTCTATATATGGTCCTTTTATTTCAGAGTTCGGAATGTTTTTGAAGAAGTCAAGAAAAATCCTAAGATTACCTTGTTTTAAAATAGTAGATTCTACTCCTAAGTGTAATAACCGTCGCATTTGGGGTGTGATATTATCATGTTCATCGAGAACATTTTCAAGAACAGAAACAACGAATTGTATATGATCTTCTTGTGGAATTATGTTCTTACCTTGACTATCTTTGGGGATTTGAAAAATATTAATCCCCCAAGGAAAATTAGAGCTTCCAGGTTTGAGATAGATGAAATCAGAGCAAATATTTTGCACAGGGGGGAGATATTCTCCTTTTGGGTCTATTATAATGAATTTCCTACCATATCTTGAATATTCTTTAATCAAGCTGTAGATGAACCTACTTTTTCCTTCACCTGTCATACCAAAAACAGCCATATGACGACTCAGTTCCTTACCTCCTATTGTGAGTGGAATATCTGAGGTCTTACCGCTAAGAATTGGAACACCAAGGTTAATTCGTTCTTGTTTTATATGGGATAAGGGACTTGTTGTTAAAGAATAATAAGATTTATTCGGGACTATCTTATAGCCTTCATGAGAATATTGGTTTTTTGGTAATGCAATATAATTCATCAATGAATAACCATCTATTAGACTAGAGGATATAAGTTTCCTTTTTTGCATGATTTTACGGAAAAAAGAAAATCTTCGAAAAAATGTAGGATGAATTTGAGATTTAAAGCCACTAGATGAAAAGATAACAGATATTCTTTCTAATTTAGTAGCAAGAATGTCAACATCTGTCTCAATTAACAGTATTCGTGGTGAGAATTCAAAATAACCACTTTCATTAACAATATTCTGTCTACTAATTCCTGAGTAGTTCCTTTCAACTTTTCCTTCTCTTAAATTGAATTTTACATGAGATCTTTTATGTTCTACCTCTTCATCTAACTTAACCCCCTTAGGAAGAGGAACGGATTTAAAAACTAGCTGGATCACTGCAAAATGAGGAGAATCAGTAAGGATCTCCAAAAGATCATCAATAAAATTTGTTGTAAAAGGTCTAATAGCGAAAGGTTCTTTGTTTTTCTTTCCTATTACCCCTCCGCAATAATATTTCGTTCCTTCAGATTCAAATTGGAACTCACTCTGAAGTAATTCGAGAATCGGGTTCGTTGGGGAAAAGTCAATGAGATGAGAGTCTGGATGTAATCCGAGACTTGAGGCGAATTGTTGAATTATAGCTAAATTTTTTTTAAGAGATTTTTTCCTCCAGCTCTTTCTTTGAACTGGGATCATATGAATATTAATTGTAGATGGTTCTGTTATTAAATATTCAAGAGAAAAGATGGATTCTGTGTTAATAAATACTTTCACTCCAGTATGATCGTGGTTTTGAGGAACATGAAGAAAATGAAATCCTTGCATACTCAAAATAATAACTCTCATCAGCTTATATTCAAGGATCTTTATCTGTGAGAGTATATTAGCACACTAAGATTGTATTGAAAAAAAATACATCTTTATGTTCTTCTTATTTCTAATTGTTCCTTCAGTACATTTAATCAACATATCCTCAGATTTTATGGAAAGAAAGGGACTATCAGAACTTGATAGAGTGCCTGAGCAAGAACTCCCCCTAATAAAGCAATAAAAAAACTGGTCAGTGTTCCAATTAAATAATATTCAGCAAAATCTCTTTGTTCAAGCTGTTTAAACCGAGCCATAGATTTAGCCAAGAAAACGAAGGAAATCGCCCCAAATTGGTTTAATAGACTTAAAGTTAGAACGATGGCACGTTCTAATATACCAACAAAAATTCCAGCACCCCGTAATCCCTTCGTAATGTTTTTAGTCATATTATCCTTATCAGCTTGGAACATTCGTAAAATCCTCAAAGTAAACGAAACAAAGACAACACCTCCCCCTACTACTATCATATAAATTCCTATAAGGTAAAGAATTATTACTTCAAGAGGTACCATAATTTTTTTCTCCATTTAATCTGCAAAATTAGTATTCCAAATGATTTAGAGTATTAATCCCATGCTCTACAGCCTCCCATTGAGCACTTTTAAGAATATTGTAAACTGCTTGTTTGGTGATTCCAAGTTTCCTGCCTATCTCTACATATGTTAGACTCATACGACGTAGTTGGATAACTTCACATTGACGTTCTGTCCAACCAGATTTAATGGTAGAAAGAAGAAGCCAAAGTGTGTTAATAATCATATCAAATTGTCCGCGTTCAGATTTGATCCAGACAAAGTTTTGGTTCTTCTTCGCTTCAGCTAAGGCAAATTGAGAGGCATGAAATGCTGGACCATCCATTTCCAGCGGATTTAATTTAAAATCTGTCGAAATTTCCCCAATACCAATTCCACATCGAAATTTAATAGTAAGCTGGTTTTCAAAAGATTCAATAATATCATATAGTCCTGAAAGCGAAACTAATGCTCCTTGAAATGCATCTCCCCATCCAATGACAAAAGGACAAACTATATTTTTAGCAAATCGATTATTTATGTCTTCAAGAGTTTTTTGTAGGTCTTTTTGAATTTGAGCACGGTTAGGAATCTCACGAGATGCAATTAAATCACCAGTAACAATAAAATAGGTCAAGTAAGTATCACCTTAATTCAAAATATTATCTTTCTTAATTTATTTTAGTTAAGTCAACTTTATAACATTTACTCTTAATTTGTCAACAAAATTATATTGCCATATATCTCCAATCATGTTATTGCTGATCTAATCATAACTCTAAATAAGTTAAATTCTTAACAATGTCAACAGAAATCAATTGACTTTGAATAATTCAACTAAATATTATTGACATTTTTGAATAAATTCTTTTATTACTTTTACTACTTTCATGAATTTTAAGAACCACTGGAAAATTTTCGGATTTTTTTCATAAGAAATGGGCGCTTAATTTCATTTTCAAGTTTTTTCAGGGGTTTTTTTGCTATACCAAGCATCTGAGAATAAGATCGAAGCATTTTATCAATTTCATTAAAATTGCGAGGGGCAAGTTCCATGGTTACAGTTCCTTTAAATGGAAGTTTTCTTAAAAATGTTTTAATTGGAGGAATGGGCATTTCTCCTTCTGATAAAAGTGCAAAATGGGTATCTTTATTTTTATTTCCCCCTGAAATGTGTATATAACCATAATTTTGTTTCAATAAGTTAATTAAAGAATCTGGTAGGTTTAAGAATTGATCTTCATTAGTTATATAGGAATGAGGGATATCAAAGCAAAATCCTAGAGAGTGGGATATATTTTCTTGAGTGGTATGAAATTGAAGAAGAAATTGATTCCAAGGTTGATGGGGCATATTTTCAAGGAGTGGTAGAACAGGTAAATGATCTAATCGTTGGTAATAGAGATCAAGATCGCCTTTAGGATCTACAGGAGGATGTACTATTACTCCAATAATTTCTAATTCCTTTTGATAATTAATAATATTCTCTATGAGAGAATCTAACTCAGGGTTTTTAGAAGAAAGGTCTAATTTATAATCCTCATAATATGGAGCATGAATAGCGGTTTGTTTTGATTTAAGAACAGGGATTACTGCCTCAATGTCATCAAAAACGGAAATATCAAATTCAATATGTTCTAAACGGATAAAAGCAGCAAACTTGACCAAACTGGATGGATTAGTTGTTCCAAATTTTTGGATTGTTAACCCTATTTTGAACATAGACGATCTAACCTAAGAAAAAAACCTGAAAATATTAAAATTTATTGCCAAATAAGACGTTATATTAAAACAGTTCCCAGAACTGGTGAAAAAATAAAGAAAACTAAAGATTAAATAGTTTTGCCTTAATTCATTCCATTTAAAGACTTATCAATACTTTTGAGACTGATAGTGTAAAATAATCTTTGATTCTGATACATCTGTTGATGAGGTTTTAGAGTTTTGATAATGGAATTAAGATTGAACCTCTTGCAATAAAACATTTTAATAGATCAAAAAAAAAACCAGAAATCATGTTTAACCTACCTGATGATATTTTAGAACTCTATTTTGAGGAAGAATATGAATCAATCATTCTTTGTTGTGATGAAGAAATAAAAAGAAAAGAACTTTTCGAGACTTCCTTGAATATTATTCTTGGAATAAAGAAATTTGCTGAAGCAAATGATGAGTGGGAAAAAAGCTATAATTACTATTCAATCATTGAAAAATTAGATCAGAGTATTCAATTTTTCAATGATCTATTCGATGAGCTTAAAGATCATGAATTAATTCTAGTAAAAAGCTTTTCTGCACTCTCTGAAGTTGTAAAACGGGCTGTTGAGGTTGAAAATGGTTTGATAGGGAATAATCCCCAAAAAATGGCAAAATATGCCAAAGAGGCAGCAAATATCTCTAAAAAAACATTAGAATTATATCCAGAAGAAATCGATGCTAAATCAATCCTTTCAAAAATGAAAGATAAACTGGAGGAGTACTATTATTATCAGGCTGGAATGGCTGAATATGCCGAAACAATATTCTTGCAAACCACAGATCCGAAACAGTTTAATGCTGAATATAACGATCGAATATTAAAGCTCAATAATTTTGTTATTAAATTAAAAGAATTAGGTAGTGTAATTCCATATACCGAAGTGAATGCATTTCTACAAAATCTTATTCAAAAAAAGGCAATTATTGATAAAAATGATCCTCAAATTCTTATTACTGACTCATTTCATGTCCTCTCTTTAAGTGTCTATATAGGGGGAGATTTTGCCAATTATATTTTGAATGAGTATGCAAAAGAACCTATAGAAGAGATCTCAAAGAAACTATTCAATTCTAAAGTTTCTATTGTTGCTGCCGGTATTGATGGCCTTGATGACTTTTTACAGACCACAATAGGAAGTGAATATGCTGATAATTTTCATCTCATCTTGGAAGAAGGAACACTTGAGTTTAAAGGACATACCCTGAAATTTCAGCCTGAATTTTATATTAGAAGATTTGGAATTGCTATTATAACCTTTTCATTTGATTTGAATGATTTTAATCTTAATGTATCTGATTTACGGACATTACAACAATTGGTTAGTCCACAGACGGGAACAACAGTTATTTCTTGGAATGATGAAAAATATGACAAACTAGAGAAAATTTGTATTGAACTTGAGGATTTGTTAATAAATTTCCATAAGGGATGGAAACAAACTTCCAAAACTTTAGAAGATTTTCATATGGACAAGGTACCAAGAGAACATGAAAGAACTTGGTTTTCAAGGATTTTAATTAGAAAAATTTGTCTTAAAAATTCGTTTAATGGCACAACTGAACCTGTAAATCATTACAAAGACTTACAAAGGAGTCCTGATTTCAAAGGAATTGTAATACCTCTATTTGAAGGACGATCTGCTCTAGATGACTGGATTCAAAAGTCAGAAAAACCTTGGACAAATCTAGCAGAGATTAGAAATCATGAGGTTGATCTAATTATCCAAACACGGCATAATTTAATTGTATTTATGCCAGATGACCCTGATTGGATCATACAACAGATTATGGCTTGTGCACGACTTGTCAATGAGATTTCAACACTAATTATTAGTTTTGATATTATGGCTGAAAAAGTTCGTTCTTCATTAATTCTCCAAGTTCAAGAGGCAAAAAGATCTTTAGAACAGGTTAAAATATCAAAAATGACTGATGCCATCACAAAAATACGAAAAAGGTCAATTGAAATTACAGAATTTGAGTTATTGGCACTTCAGTCTATTCAACTGCTAAGAAATCAAGGTACGCTTAGATTTTTTGATCATTCTGAATTTATGACCACTTTGATTGACAATACTGGAATTGATCCTATTGTACAGTCTCTAGAGCAGAAGCTTAACATGGTGAAAGAATCACAAAAAGGAATAGTTAGAACTGCTGATGATATCCTCTCAAAATACAATGAAAAAGTCTCTCAGAGTCAACAAAGGTTGATAAAAGTTGTAACTCTTTTAATTGCAGGATTTGCTCAGATATCATTACTTGATAGTTTTCTATCAGCCTTAAATGTTCCTTTAGAGATTCAGGAACCGATTAAACTTACTGTAATAATAATCGTGCTTCTCTTTTCAGCTTTAATCCTACTTTGGCTTGCTTGGGGGTATTTTAAGTCCAGAGGATCAATTTTCGTGGAATCACGTGAAAGTAAAAAAAAGGGAAGACAATAATTTCGGAGGTAGCATGAATTGACTGTTGGAATAGTTATAAGAAAAATGGAAATAGAAGACATCCCTGCGGTTTTTAAACTCGGAGTTACAGCTTACATAAAGGAAAAAGGTAGTGAAAAAGCTTATGCTTATAGCTACTGGACATTGACAGGGCTAAGTAAGATTATAGAAGAATATCCTGAGCTATCCTTGGTTGCAACTTTTCGAAAAAAAGTCATTGGTTTTGCCATAGGCCATCCTAGTTATGAACATCTAACCGATGTTGGTTATTTCGAGTGGATTGCAGTGGACAAGAGCTACCGTGGTAAGGGGTATGCACAGGAACTTGCTAAAGCTCTGATTGATATTTATCGAACAAAAGAATATAAAAAGCTTGTAGCTG
>NZ_CDLCQJ010000148.1:0-5065 GCF_975850365.1 Candidatus Hodarchaeum mangrovi
CATTTTAGGAGGAGGACGAAGCGCATTTACAGGATTAGAATTGACAAAAATGCAATCTCGTGGTTATAAGCTCGTAGAAAATAGAACTGAGCTCTTAACAGCACAATCAGATAAAATATTTGGTCTCTTTACGTCTGGCGATCTTCCTTATGAAAGTGTAAGAGATCGTACTCTTATTCCCTCCTTAGCTGAAATGACTAGCAAATCCCTCGAAATCTTATCAAAAGATCCTGATGGATTCTTTTTAATGGTTGAAGGGGGTCAGATTGATTGGGCAGGACATGTGAATAATGCAGCAAATGTTGCGTTAGAAACTATCGAGTTTGATAAATCAGTTAAAATTGCCCTTGAGTATGTCCAAACGCATGAGAATACTATTTTAGTGGTTACCGCAGATCATGAGACTGGGGGATTAGCTGTAATCTCAGAAAGTCTAACCACCGACCTACCTGCTGAAGAAAACACAGCTGAGGAAAATGAACAACTAAGAGTTGCACGAACAGCTGAAATCTATACTTTATTTAGTTCAACAGGACATACTGCAACAAATGTTCCTTTTTATATGTATGGAAGGACTCTAAGTCAATATAATAACTCTATTATTGATAATACTGATATATTCGAAATTGCCAAAGCATTCCTATTCTCCGATACAGGTGCTCCAAAGATAACCATTCACTCCCCATTAAATGATACAATTTATGGGACCGTGGTGGAAGTAATTCTGTCATTCAACGAGACGACTGCTTGGGTTGGTTATTCCATAAATGATAAATCAAATCTTACTGTTGAAACTACACAATTCAACCTTAACATCCCTGAAGGGACATATAAGCTTAATATTTATGCGAATGACTCATTTGGTAATTTAGGATCAGCCCAGGTCTGGTTTACATTTATTTTTTCTCAAACTACCACTATCTCTGTAACTTCCACTACTACTTCTGCTACCACTTCGGGTTTTATATTCCTCCCTTCTATTCTTCTCATTATTTTAATTGATTCAGTTCGTCGCAAGTTGATAAAAAAAACTTAGATTAACCAAACATTCCAATTTGTAAAACTCCAAAGAATCTTAAAACCATAAAGAAGAAAGAAATTTAAGATTAAAAGGAAGATTTTTGGAGAAATAGTTTCCTCCGCTAGAGATAATGGGACATGAAAAATAGTACCTGAATATCGGGGAATGCCCCAAGTATGAAGTCCAATATAACCAGAATAGAATAGAGTTGGACCAATAATCATTACTGCAAAACTTGGCCGTTTTTTTAGTATCCCAATGCCTAGGATTAAGAATAAAAATGCAAAAGAGAACTTTTCAAGTGTCCATTTCATGTCACCGCCTGCTAACATATCAAATAGTCCTGCTAGAGGCCAAACGAATTTTGCCCCCCAATTTGTATAAGTAACTTCAGCTAATGGTATAGGAGCAGTGATGTTTACATAATAAATCCAACTTAAGGGAATAATTCCAAAAATAAGTATCCAACTGAGCTTTATATCAAGAAAATGAAGGAGATTAGAAATTTTTCCTTTTTGTTGAGGATTTAGATTTATTAAGGATTCAAAATTCTCTACAATTCTAGATAATGAAGAAATTCGATTTTTGAATACTGAATATAGGTATTTAAAAGTATTTATCAGAACAAGGAGAGGAAAAAGAGGGATAGCAATAAGACAACCTAGTGCCTGTAGAAAACCTTGATCTCGTACCTTTCGACCGAAATAAATTGCCATATACAAAAAGAAAATTAATGCTCCAGGATAACGAGCTAATGTGGTTAATGCTAACATAATTCCGGTAGTTGTATACCTTTTTTTTTCAAAAGTGTACCATGAAAAGATGATAAATGTTAGATAGACAGGCTCAGCATATGCTACAGTAGAGAATACAAGTGTTGTTGGGAAAAATGAGAACAATAAGGTAGCATTGATCGCCTTCACTTCAGAGAGATATAACTGAGAAACTAAATGAAAAAGAAGAGTAGAAGTTAATGAGAAAATATTAGCAACAATCACAGCAGCAATGGCAACAGGAATATTAATTTGAAAAAATTGACCAATATCCATTAAAATTCTAATAAAAAAGGGATAAAGCGGAGCAAAATTCCATATTCGTGTATCAGTTGGTCTTGCAGGATCGAAGTATTGGCCATTTTCTGCAACAACTAAATAAAAATAACTATCCCAACGAGTGCCTAGGAGATCAAAAAAAGTATTACCAGTGTGAAATTTAGGTTCAAAATCACCAACTGAAAATCCTAGAATTTCAAATAATACAAGGAAAATAACTAGAATAATTGATTTAATGATAATAAAAAGAGCAAGAGAGGTTATTAAAGAGTGTTGGCGAATCCATGAAGATATTTTCTGAAAAATAGTTTCATCAAACTCCGAATTAGATACCAAGCTAATCAAGATTCAATTCAGCCTCTTCTATAGATCGATTTGATGTAAATTTTGTTGTTAAATGTAATAAGCTTCCTATTGGGATAATAAGCCAAAAAACTGCTAATAGATAGATAATACTAACACTTAATGCTAATTCCTCTGAAATTGATAAAAAGAATAATAATTGAGCTACCATGAATGGTAGTTGTCCCAATCCTGAAGCACTAGTAATGGAATTCCCAATTAAACCTGCAGATAATAAAATAAAAGTAGCCATCATGATAGTCATATCCAAGGACATTGAGAGCGATATAATCCAAAAAATTATTCCCTCTATTACCCAAATAATGATTGTACACCCTAGACCTACCCCTAATGCCTTCTGGTTCTGAAATAAAAGTGTCAAATGGTTTGCAAGCTCTGTTGCAGTTTCTTCTTCATTTGTTATAACTCGTTTTTGAAGAATATTAGCTATTCGATTTAGGATACGAATTATTAATTTCCCAGTTTTAGGTCTGCTTAATAATACTAAAAAACATAGAAATCCAATTACTATTCCAATACTCATTATAAGCATTCTTAATACATCAGTGATGTCTAAGAAGGTTTCAAATCCTAAAAATGATAAAAAGAAAAATATTAATCCAAGCATAACACAAACATCAAAGGTCCTTTCCAGGACAACTGTAGCAAAAGAGGATAATAAAGGGTAATTGGTCCTTTTTGAATATTCATATGGTCGGTATAATTCACCCATTCGAAGAGGAAAAACGTTATTCAAGGAAAAGGAATAAGTTATGAGCGTATAAATATTCCACAGGCTTAAAGAGTTCCTTTCAATTATATTTAGTGCTTTAAGAAATAATGTCCAACGATAGGTTCGGACAACTAAGCTAAAATAATATAGCAAAATACCTATGGTTACTAACAAAAAATTTGCTTTTAAAATTGATTTGATAATCACTTCTACTCCTAGAGATAAGATGTATAAAGCTAAAAGGAAAAATAACGATGCTGTGATTATAATATTCTTTTTGTCTAGTTGTAGTTTATATTGAGTAAGATGTGTCTTCATCTTTAATAACCCATATTACCCGACCCATTTATGATCATGACTAATTTCAAGGACTGAATCTTTTGATAAACCAGCCAGTTTAAAAGCACATTTTCTCCCGTGGAGTAAGGCCAAATCCATATTTAAATACTGAAATGTTCCTGTTCTTCCTATCAGTTCTAAATTTTCAAAACGGGAAAGAAAAGTCAGAATAGTTGTTAAATTCTCCTGAAAATTGAGGTCAAATATAGGATAGGCATGGGTTATCCGTTTTACAAACGATCCAATTACTTCTGGTTCATTAACAAATTTTAGTTGAATTAATTGAGATTTCACCTTTTCAATAATGTCTTCATCAGACATCATCCAAATTTTATCCCCTTGATTACACGTAATTTCAGCGGCAATAGCTGTTTTATTTGGAGGACACATTTCACGTCCATATTTAGAGGGTTCGCTAATTCTAACAAAAAGAAATTGATCCTCTGGAAAGTATAGCCAACTATCTTGAAGAGCTTCTGGTTTATTAAGCATAATTCCTACTAAGATGAGGTCTCTATAAATTAATTTTTGTGCAGCAGTTTTCACTTCACTTGGAACAACATCTCCCATAGCAGCTATTAAATCAGGAAGGGGGATAGAGCTAACAATATTATCAAAATTTTTTATTTTATCACCATTAGAAAATTCTATTGAATTTATTTGTCCATCATTTATTGAAATATGTGTTAATTCAGAATTACATATAATATTGTGACCATTAGTAGTAATCTTCTCAGCCATTAGATCTGATAGTACCTGAATACCTCGTGAAGGATAATAAAATTGTTTATAAAGCGTTAAGGCGATTTTAGATTCGGGATTAGGAGGTAACAAACTATTTTTTATAATCGAAAGAAAACTAGTTGCTTTAATACGTTCTGCAGCCCATATTGAGGAAATTGTTCGTGGTGAAATTCCCCAAGCTTTCTGTGTATAATCACGAAAAAATAAGTTATATAAGACTGACCCGAATCTAAATTTAACCCAATCCTCGAAATTATCAATAATTTTTCTTCTAGCGTAAAAATAGCGAAAAAATGAATACCAATAAGTTATTCCTGCTTTGATTGTTAATGAAAATGGCATTTGAAGAAGTGCTGTGAACGGTTTGATTGGGTAATCAAAGTACCTCCCTTTCAGAAAAATACGGCTACTCCGATCACGTTTTTCAATATTATCAATTCCAATGATCTCAAAGAAAAATGCTTCAATTTCCTTTTCTCGCGTTAGAAATCGATGTCCACCAAAATCAAACCCAAAATCCCCATTAACTGTCTTGATCCATATTGTCCGTGATAATCCTCCGATTTGATCTTCTTTCTCATAAATTATAATTGGTTTGTTTAGTTTGGCTAGTTCGTACCCACAAGCTAGTCCTGCTAATCCTGCACCAAGAATTATTGTTCTAGATGAATTATTCATAATAAACATACCAAGATATACTGATTTGGAGTAAAATGATACATCAAATCCTTTTTTTCAAAGATGCATGTTAATTTATCGTTCTATTTCTTTGATAATGTATGAAAAAAAGAAATATTTTCTACTTAAAGAAATATCCTCTATAGGATGAAAATA
>NZ_CDLCQJ010000149.1:0-37342 GCF_975850365.1 Candidatus Hodarchaeum mangrovi
CATTTCAAGTACAGGTTACAGACGATCTTGGAATAAAGTCAGTTAAAATGCAAATTGATCAAGGGCCAATGTATACAATGGATTTAAATCCTTTAACTGGGTATTATGAGTATATTCACGATTTAACGACTGAAATCAATGGATATCGAATCCTTAACATCACGGTAATTGATAATGATGAGAATCAACACACTGAACATTCAAAAGTAGGTTTTACTGTTATTGGTGGTCAAGAAGGACCAACAGTCAGTAACCCTCCAGAATGGAATCCTTCACTTTCAGATCTCCCAGAAAATCTCAGTGATTATCTTTCTGCGGGTAATTTAGTGAACTATAACCCAGTTTCTAAAGAAATTTATTTTAAAATAGCAGCTAAAGACGATCGGAAGATAACTAATGTTGATTTAAAAATTTATGTCATAGAGGAGTTTAGTTCTATTACAGGGAATCCTGAACTGGGTAGAATGGTAATAGACAATAAAATGACACTAATTGGGACAGAAGCAGAGTGGGTTCTATATGAATACTCATGGGATAGTACCATGGACGCGGATGATTATTATCTTTGCGAAATTGATGTACAAGATGATGATACAATTGTAAATCACCTCTACATTAAAATTATACTACAAACAGATAATGTAAAAGATGAGGGGCCAACTCTTGCAGGAATTCCAGGTTTCCATCTTGAAATAATAGTAATCGGTCTGATGATTTGCTATTTCAAGAAAATCCATTTCAAAAGGAAAGAATACCATAGATAGTAATAACAGATTCTATGCTTTCCTAATTTCTCTTTTTCTTCTGATAATCTTATTGACCAATTAAATTTGGAGACAAGTATTTCTTTATGTAATATATTCCCGTATTGCTTGATTTAGAAATATAAAAACTTAAAAATTCAAACTCTGTCTCATAGTTCTAATCGAATAATAATGTTCTCGTTCATGTTCAATAAATCGTCTTAGAACCTTATGAGCTGTCCATGGTTCCTCAGGGTGATTGGTGTATGCGTCTCTTGTAAATATCATTGCTCCTTTTTGAACAATTAAATCTTTGAGTACATTAATACATCCTTTTCTGACAACCTCAAGTCGTTCAACAATTGGCTTCTGATCAAGACAGTCTACAGACATTCCAACATGTTTCTCGTAGATAAAATCAGCTTCTTTTCCCAATCTAGACTTATACCACTCTTCAGCATTACAGATGTGGTTCAAGACTTGAATTATGGTACGATTACTATGAGATACTTGTACAGTCATTTTTTCAGGCGGAATGTCTCTAATAAGTTCTAATAAAGTCTTTCTGGAATATCCCATTAACTTGAAATAAATTTTCAACCTTTCCGAGGAAACTGCTGGTTTGTCATGTTCAAAAAGAGCCACAGCTCCTCCAGATTCTCCCAATTGAGGGATATTTAAAATCTCTTCTTTTATGATTATTTTATCAAGAAGAATCCCTGAAAGGTCTTCTTTAAATCTTTTCAACCATAAAATATACTCATGCTTCTCTGTTTTTAAATTCAGTATTAATTCTTCTCTAGAATTGGCTTTTGCTATAGAACCTGGTAAATTAATGATTCTACCATACCATTTCCCATTCGTTCCGTTTTCTATAGCCGCATATTGCACGGTTGAAACCTCAGAACTTCAAATTGAATAATATAGATTAAGTAAAAATAATTTGGTCTCTTTAATTAAACCATGGTTGATTTGATATACGAAAGAAGGGAAGTAAAGAACATAAGCTTAGATTAGAGAATTGAAAAAGAAGAGATACAGTCATTACTTTGACAACAGGAAACTCTTATATAATTATTTAAAAGTTAGTCGGTGAATCAACTGAGAAAAGAATTCTTTACCATTCTCCTAATCATTTTTACTGAGGTATTAGGATGGAGCTTAATTTTACCGTTTTTACCTTACCTAGCGACTGATCTTGGAGCTTCCCCTTTTATGGTAGGATTTATTATTGCATCCTTCGCACTTTGTCAATTCATTTCTTCACCGATAATTGGAAAACTGAGTGACAAATATGGACGAAAACCTCTACTATTGATTAGCCAATTTTCGACGGTAGTTGGTTTTACTTTGTTAGGTTTAGCCAATTCGCTCTTTATTGTCTTGTTATCTCGTGTTATTGATGGACTTTTAGGTAGTAATATGACTTTATCCAGAGCATATCTAGGTGATATCATCCGAAACGAAGATCACAAAACCCAGACAAAATTATTTGGTTATATGAGTACTGTATTTGGTTTAGGTTTCTTTATTGGTCCAGCTATGGGAGGATATTTAGCAACGATTGATTATAGTATTCCTTCATTTTTAGCTGCTGGAATTTCTATTATCACATTATTCATGGTTTTTTTCCTACTAGAAGAAACTGTGACAAATAACAAGGGATTAAATATTTCTTTTAATGATATTATTCCAGTTAAGGATCTTATAATTAGTTTTTCTAATAAAAGGTTCCGTTTGATTTTATTTTACTTCTTTGCTTTTGTATTATCATTTTCATTAATAACAGCCAATCTTGGCCTTTTTTCAGAATATCAACTACAAGTGGGTCCTGAAGCCGTTGGTATTTATCTCATGTTTGTAGGATTAATTAGAATATTATTTCAACTAAGTATTTTCCCGAAATTGGTCAATGTATTATCTAGAGAAAAATTACTAATCTCTGGGCAAATATTATTGATTTTAGCCTTTTCACAAATTGCCTTCATTAAATCAGGTATCTTTATGTTTGTCATTATGGGAATGTTTAGTCTTGGAGCCGGTACTATTCGGCCTACATTAACCAGTGAAATTAGTATACGAACAGATCTAACAAACCGTGGAAAAGTAATGGGAGTTGCTGACTCTCTTCAAAGTATTTCCCAAGTTCTAGCTCCCCTGATAGGGGGATTTATTATTGAAAGGGTTTTTCCGGGATCTTTAGGGATTTTATCTTTTCTGATCCTATTTCCTTCAATTATAGTGTCCGTATTTTTATTTTTAAATAAGAAAAAAATCATTACTGTTGAAGAATTACCTTCAAGTCTTCCTGATTAACAAACTATGTTTATAATACTATTTAAATTCCCCCTAGTATTTTTTGAATTTATTGAATATTTTAATTTAAAAATGTAAAATATTTAACTTTGTAAGTTTATAGCTGGATTGATTCATGAGGGATAACTAATGTCAGAAATAATGAATCCGAGTAAAGAAAAGATTTTACAGTACCTTTTAGTCACACCTGCGAGAGAGGAGAATTTTAAAGGAAAAACAATTAATGAAATCGCCGCTGAAGTTGATTTAAGTACCAATGCAGTACGTAAGTATCTATTTGAGCTAGAATCAGGTGATTACATCGCAAAAAAAGTTGAAAAACAAGATATAGGAAGACCAGTTGTACGTTATTCTCTTCGTAGCAAAGCATTGGACCTTTTTCCTAAGTTTTATGCTGAATTCACAATATCATTAATTGATGAGTTGAAAAAAGAACTGGGCGAATCACGAATGCATAAAATCCTTACTAATGTTGGACAAACAATTGGAAAAGATATAAAAATTGATTACGCCAATCATGAGGATATAACCATTGAGCAGCGGATAATTACTTTAGTGAAGATTTTTGAAGATTTTGGAAAATATCCTACAATATCTGAGGATGATGAATTTTATTATATCAGAAATAGTAATTGTTTACTCTTTAGCGTAGTTAAAGAACATTCCATATTATGTGAAGTTGATCAAAATATTGTTGAAGTTTTACTTGGCTCTAAGGCAGAAAAACAACAGTGTTTAAAGAATGAAGATGGATTTTGTCAATATCGGGTCAAAAAAGTGTAATTACCTTACATTATTCCTTTTTATAAATTAACTTTCTTTTAATTTTAATGTAATTGTTATTTATTCCAACTGGATGTTTCGGAAGGCTTTAAGGATAATCTTTCTTCTCCTTATTGAAGAATATGATAGAAGTAAAAAGGGATAAGATCCTTCATTCAGATCAATCAGTAGTTGAGGATATCGCTGTTGTTCTATTCCTCTCGTCTACACTATTTGCATTATCTGAAATGTCAGGATTCTTAACATCTTCGTTGACTATTCTCGATTATCCTTTTTCTTCAATCATTCCTATGTTTATGGTTTTATTTTCTTTACTAGGATTCATGGGAACATTAACTAGCTCAAAAATGAATATAATAATAGCATTAATTGCCATAGGATTTGATTTGCTGATTCAATGTATATTACTAATAATAACTCCATCTTTGACCATATTTATTCCATCATTAACCATTATTCTTCTTTTATCGAGTATTCTTGTATGTGGAATGATAGTTCTGAATCAACTCCAACATAGCTATGTATCAGCTACTACTCATAAACTTGAAGGTATAAAGGAAACAGAATTTGCCATTGAAGTTAAAAATCTCACCAGAAAATATAATTTAGGCCTGGGACTAGAAGTTTTTGCTTTAAGAAATGTCAATTTACAAATCCGAAAAGGGGACTTCATTGCAATTATGGGCCCTTCAGGAAGTGGTAAATCGACTCTTTTGAATTGTTTGGGTGCCTTAGATCGAGCCTCAAGTGGAGAAATTTATATTGATGGTATTGAAATTTCTTCTTTGGATGATGAAGGATTAGCTTGGCTAAGAAACCGTAAAATTGGTTTTATCTTTCAAGCATACAATTTGATCAATCGTTCAACTGTCGGAGAGAATGTTGAAGTCCCTTCTTTAGTAACTCCTCTCAGTCCCGAAGAACGAAAAATGAAAGCAAGAAAACTCCTACACACTCTCGGGATAGGAGATAAATACGACCGACGGCCGAAAACCTTAAGCGGGGGAGAACAACAACGAGTTGCCATTGCTAGGGCATTAATGAATGATCCTACCATTTTATTAGCTGATGAGCCTACAGGAAACCTTGATAGTCGTTCGGGTTTAGTTATTATGGATCTTCTTCAAAATTTAAACCGAGATTTAGGAGTTACCATTATTGTTGTGACCCACGATCCAGAGATAGCAAACATGTCTCATCGAATCTACTACCTTAAAGATGGCACCAATGCAGGTATAAAAGAAAATATTAAATTATAAGAATGTGAATAATATGGAAAAATCTAGACTGAGGTTATTTTTCGTTTTATGTCTTATACTCTTATCTACATTTTACGGAATTAAATCAAATTTCGTTGTACACGCTCAAACAGAAGGAAATTTTCGTTTAGATCAACTTAACTGGCTAGCAGCACGAACTCCAGGAGCAACAAATGTTCCACTCCAAATTCAACTTGTAAATCTCCATAATAATACCATAACATCTGTTCTAGGAATATTATCACTTTCATTTCCATTTTCAGATAGCAATGATAACGATTTAAATGCAACATCTATTGGAGAGACTATAAGTACCTACTTTAATGTATCTCAATATTCAGTCCTCACAGGAGACCCTTTTGAATTCATCTTTAACCTAAATATTGATATAAATGCAGTCAAAGGATCTTATTCTGCAAACCTAACAATTGTTTACTTTATTATAGTAGGAACAGAATTAATTCCTAGATCTCCCACAAAATTTGAAATAATGCTAGAGATTCCAAATACACCACCAGTTATCAACTGGGTTCGCCCAACAGCTGCATTATTAGTTGTAGATCTACTTGAAACAGTAAACTTTACGGTTATATGCTTTGATAATGATAATGACTCCTTAACTTATTCTTGGAAAGTAGATGACATTCCGATTTCCAATTTGAATCGGTCTAACTTTCTTTTTATTGCACAAAATAAAGTTGGGGTACAAGAAGTCTTATTAACAGTATCTGATGATGAAACCAGTATCTCACGAACATGGATGGTAGAAACACAAGTTTCTAGTAACTCTCAACTTAGTATTGATACTCAATATCTAAAAGCAGGAACTACTACAGAGCTTTATCTAACTCTCATTAATAATTTATGGAAGGGTACGACTGATATTGACTTACAAGATCCATCTCCTTTAATTGTGCAAGGTAATTCTTCATGGACATTTTATAATGTTTCCGCAGGTACTCAAATATCATTTCCACTTAAAATATTCACTCCTATGTCAGCAATGGGAGCAACAGGTGCAGCAGTGTTTACTGTCTCTTTTAAAGATCAATATGGTACAAATTATATGGAAATTTTATCTATAGGTTTAATCATCACTGGATTCATAAGAGTATCTGTATTCAACTCAGAAATCTCAAGCGCTACTATTAATAGAGGTGGAACAGTTTTAATATCTGCTACTTTGCTTAACACTGGAAACATTAATGCAATATTTACTAATACTTCACTTAAAAATGATGAAGGAATACTCATTGAAACCAAGAATAGTAAAAGTTATTTAGGTGAACTAGAACCAGATAGCCCTCTTCCATTTACACTTAGCGCTGTTATTAATCAGAACGCTACAATTGGAAACCATCTCATTTCCTGTATTGTTTTTTATCAAGATGAGTTTTTTACTACCTATATTCTCTCTATTAATTTTACAATAACAGTTCTGTCAGCATCCACTAGCTCTAAGGAAAATTCTAATTTTCAAATTGACGAAGGAGTTATTGGTTCTGGAATAGCTGTTCTACTTGGTGTTGGGACAATTATAACGGTTAGTTATGTTTTTTATCGAAAAAAGAAAAAGTGATGTAAAAAATTGACTTCCTTCTTGAGACTTTCATGGCAGGCCTTATCAGATCGAAAGCTTCGGTCGATATTAACGATCACAATGGTTCTTATAGGATCAGCTTTAATTATTGCAGTCAATGGGATGTCAGAAGGGACCGTTGTTTATATTGAAGACCAATTTGATATTTTAAGTCCAAATATCTTAATTGCTAGTCCTCGTAGTACGGATTTACAATTGACTGATCAAGATATTGAGAAGATAAGACGGATTGATGGGATTTCTGAGGTGGTTCCTTATATTCAAAATGGAATTATTGTCTCAACAATAAATGGAGAACGAACTAGTATTGTTGTCGGAATGGAACAAGCGCAATTACCTATTATCTTCGCATCTTTTGAACTCAAGGAGGGAGAGATTGTTTCTGAGACCGATAGTTTTGGAGTTATCATGGGGATAGACCTCATTGAACCAGAGAGTAAAACTCCCCTTGCAGGTATAGGTGACGTTGTAAAATTACAGTATCAGAAATCTGATGGACGACGAGTGATTATAGAAAAGAAAAGCTTTTTTCTGCGAGGAATAATTAATGAGATTGGTGCCTCAGCGATAGGAATGCCAGTAGATGAAATGTGTTTCATCTCATTGCGAGAAGCAAATTATTTTTTTGATCGAAAAGGTATCTATGACGGATTTTACGTAGTTAGTGAAGATAAGACTCTGAATGATCAAATACGTGATAAGATTCAGGAAGAATATGATGTCTCGATCTTCAATCCAAGTACTATTGTTCGATCAATTAATAATATCAGTGGAGCAGTGGCGAATTTTGTAAACAATATCGCTATCGTATCACTTGGTGTAGCAGCTGTTGGTATAATTACTACATTATATACTTCGATGATGGAGAGAATTAAGGAAATAGGAACATTAAAAGCCTTGGGATATAAAAAAAGACAAATTCTTGCCCTGTTTTTAAATGAAGCCCTCATTATAGGGATTATTGGAGGGACAATTGGATTAGGCTTAGGTATAGTGTTGGGTTATATCATGAATGAATTGGTAACAAGGGGAGGTGAAGGTTGGAATTTAAAACCTATTTTTGAACCTCATATATTCGTATTCACTTGGGTTTTGGCAGTAGCCTTATCAATGGCATCTGGTTTTTATCCTGCTTGGCGTGCAGCGGAATTAGATCCTGTAGTTGCCTTACGAAAGGAATAACGAATTATTATTATTTTATTATCTCTACTTTACTTAAGAAAAATGGTTGTTTATTAACTCAAATCTCAAGAGACTTTTTATAGAAGAATAAACCTCGAATCTTCTCGAATAGTATTAAAAATCCAAAGATTAAAAGAATTAGTGCCTCGATAATTGAATATTTAAAGGAAAAGAATTATCAAGATATTAATATCATTAAAAAGGGAGATGAAATGAAAAAAAACTATTCTAGTTGGTTGCGAATTACCTTTTTGTTGAATTTTTTAATAGGTGCAGTTTTAGGGATTAATTCTATTCTACCCAATGATTTACGACTTGAATATACTCCTTTTGACCCCTGGTATGGTGCAGTACTTTTAACCTTCTCAATAGGATCTTTTTTAGCTTATCGTAATAATTCATGGTACGATGTCAATAGTTTTGTGAGAATTAGTATATTATTTTACGGGCTTAGCTCCCTAGCAACAATTTGGGATTCGCTTTATCATACGATTGATGGTATATATGCTTTTTATGGACTTTATCACTTTATTTTCTTCGCAGGATTTGCTATTTCCTTTTATATAGAGAATTATGTTATTGAAATTCATAAAAAAGCTGATTTAGATAATATTTAATCCTAATTGCAAAACGCTAGAAAAAATATTGTTTAAAAGAAACAGGAAATATCCCCATATACCATAATCCTTGAGGATTTAGATAATGGTCTTTGTAATGGTTAATGGAAAAGCTATATAACCAATTCCTTCACATCCCACTCTATTCGGTCTTATTCTCTCTTCATAATAGCTTTTACTATTCGTTAAAATTAAAACACTAATGAAGAATAAGGATAGGCTTTTATCTACAGATTCATTAAAAAATATTGATTCATATTTTCTCCATCTATGGATGAAAATTAAGAATTTAAAGGTGAAAAAAATATGAAAAAATTAACTTTTTTACCGTTGGTAGTGAGTATTTTACTATTATTCTCATTTTTTTCAGGTAGTAATGCTACTACACCAGCGAATATTGACCCAGGGGATACTTTCGTCTATAATATCAGTACGTGGGATGTCCCTTGGAAAGAATTGATACCCCCAGAAGAAGCACCATTTGATTTAGAAGCATTTGTTCTTGACCTCTCAGGAAGTACTTTAGGAGTCAAGGTAATGGATACCTATTCGAACGGATATTATTTACTAGATTTTTATGTCATTCTAGGAAAGACTATTGTTATTCCACTACCAGATGATACACCTCAAGAGGTCATCGATATCATTGGACCCCAATTCAACCTAGAGAAAGGTATTGGTATTGGTATTGGATCATTACCAGGAACTGACTTTATCGCAATGCTTGATGAAACAGAGGATGCCGGTGGAGTACCCTTCTATCTTAATCCTACTGAATGGAACCGATATGCAGATGAATTGTCCAATTTATCCAGTTCAGAAGTCACTGTCACAATAACAAATGAAGCAGGTTCAGATTTTAGTGTCAAAATTGATGGAACCACTCCTGATGGAGTAAACATTGTAGTGACAGCTGTATGGTTCCGAGAAGGAGAAAATCCAGGTGTTTTTAAGAGTATAACAGGAACTGTTGATGGAGATATTACTGGTGATGGAATTAGTAATCATCTTGAGTTAGCTCTTACATTCACTGAAAAACAACAGAATCCTCTTCCCCCAGAGATAACGAATTTAAATGATATAGTAGTTAGTTTACCAACAGCTGAAATGACCTATTCTATTACTGGATTTTCTACAGCAACAAACGATCAGATTGATGATGCTCTAACTTATGCTCAAGATTTCATCAATGACCTTAACGGAGTGAATGTTTTAAAATATGATGTTGAAGCTACTACAGGATGTTACTATAGAACAAGGATAGAAGTTTATGATCCTGAGCAAGCACAACTTGTGGAAACAGTAAGCGAACTTTGGTGGAATGGATTCACAGGTTTTCCAGTATACGAAGATACCTATTCTATTACCCCCTACGATGCTTGGAGTCCAAGTGTAGCACTTATTCCGTTAGGAGCCCCAGGCATTACTCCTGATTGGGATATGTGGTCAGCCTCGACACATTCTATTTCTGGAATCGTGGAGATTTTAGAGAAAAGTCTTGAGTCATTCTTTACAGAAGAAAGTGTTACAGATCTAGGTATTGACCTTAATAATTACGATACACTGTATCAGCTACGGGAAAGTGGAAATATAATGTTCTTTTATTCTGAAGGAAAACTTGACATAGAATTCCACGCCAATCAAATGCAAGATAAGCCCCCAGAACTTCCATCAACTTCAATGCTATCACTTACTACCGATACTAATAGCTGGCTTGCATATACAAAGGAAGGTTTATTAGCTGGTGCAGGAGAGGACATTGTAGCTACTTTAAGTGTCACAGATATACCATTAGATGGAAGTACACCAGAAACAGGATCAGTAAATCTTGAAATTCATCTTGAGGCTCGATCAGATAGAGTTAGTAGTATTCCAGACCCAGTAAAAGCCAGTCCTTTTGGAGAGGAGAGTCCTGGACTTACTCCTGGGTTTGAATTCATCATCCCATTAGCAGTAATGGTTATTGTGGTCAGCTTCTCCAAAAAACGAAAGTAAGTAAAATTTTACTTCTTTCTATTTTTTTTTATCAATCTTATTTTTTTAATTAATAGAATTTCATAGACAAAAAAAATTCTCTTTTTAATTAATATTTAGAATAATATAAGAGTAAGATTATTTCCTTCTCTCTAGTCTATTCTTACGATATAAATATTGAATAGCAATTAATATCGCACCTATTAACAGAAAAATCAATCCAATGGGAAGAATCATAAATTCCTTTACTGAAATATTGAATTGCAATAATATTGAGGTTTGATTAAGTGAAGGAATCGTGCTAGGACCTCCTTGTTCCGATATTGAACCTAAACCCAATACAAGTAAAATCCAAAAAAAATTAAGGACTACTAGGAGAACAACCCCTAAAATGGTTTTTAAAGGGTATTTCTTCCCATTTTGAATTATGTAAATACAAAATATTATTATGATAAACCAAATTACCACTGTAACTAGACCATGTATCCAATCGGCCTCACTTGCCATATAAGTGTCTGGTAAGAAATTCCATTTCCCAAGAGATTGTTGAAAAGGCAAAAATTGATATATTTCTTCAGTCTTATTCCCAATAAACACAATATTACTTCTGATTTCATTGATAATATGTTGAAAGGTGAAAAATGGATTTTGGGCAATTGTGATTTTAACATCAACCAAGGCTTGCCATATAATAATTATCTCAATTTTCGTCAAAGAGGAAACACTAAGGATATAAAAAGGTGAAAGGATACCAATAATTATTATGGATATTGCTATTTGGGAAAAAAAGACACGAAAAAAATTATTTAAAGATTCTTTATTAATTGATTTAACCTTTGCTTTTATTGTTGTTAGATTTATTGTTAGAAGATTCGTTTCGTTATCTGTATATTGACCCAATTGCTGATGAATGGAGGAATAACTGTAAAAAAGGATCAAAATAAGGAGAATTATTATAAGCCCATTTTGAATTAGCTTTGCCCATATATCGACAAAAAGAATTGTGTGGTCAATGAAGATAATACTACCAAATGGGATGATAGGAAGGATTAAAAAGATTGTATACAAATAATTTTTCATTTTTAATGATTTAGGCCAGCTAATTAAAAGATTCGAGTTCAGATTTTCCTTTAATGATGATATGGAAATTTTTTGATCTAGATACTTCCGAATAATATAGTAAGAGATAATTAATATTGTGAATAATACTGGAACTAAGCTAAACAATAAAATAATCTCTCTATATGGAATAAATTCAAAATGTTCAACAGATAAATAGATAAAAAGTAGGAAAAAATTAGATAAACTACTTACTAAAAAACTAAATTTTATACGCTCTGTTTTGACATAAATTGAACCTAGAAGCAAACCACTGGAAATACTGGTGATTAAATACCAACTTAAATCAGAAAAGGAAACTTCAACTAGAATATAAATTAGTAAATAGAAAGAAAATATAAGTGATGAAAGGATAATGGCAAAAATTTGATTAAAACCTCTTTTCATTAATGTAGCGATTAGTATCCGTCGAAAAATTATTTCTTCCCAGAGAGGTTTGAGTATTAAGAATATAAGAGTAAAAAGGATTAAATATGAAATATGATATGAACTCGGTTTAAAAATCGGATTTGGCCAATATATTAAATTTGCTTGGATTTCGCCAAAAAATGTTGTGAATATATTAACAATCTCATATTTAAGAACCAATATGAATGTAACAGAAATTATGATTGCAATCCCAATATTTTTATACCCATATTTGGAAGAAGAATAGCAAGAATCAAGTTTAAAAAAGTTAGAACGCAGAGATAATATTATAACTATCAAAGAAATAGATTTTCCTATTAATAAAGCAAATAGAGTCTGAATATTGGGTTGAAAAGGTTCATTCCTGAAAAAAAAATGTTCTGTAAAAGTAAGAAGGAGATCTATTAAAAAATAAATCAATAGATCGAGACAAATGAACATAATTATAAGTAAAAGGGGAAATGGAACTCTTCTATCTATTTCTGTCAGAATAGATTTCAAATGATTTCTCTCACTTAACGAAGAGAATTTTTTCTTCGAAAATTCTTATGGTTTAAACTACAAGAATTATTTTTTAAAGACTTCTAAATTTATTTAGAACAAATGAGCTTTGAAAACCTCCTCACAATATTCTAGGTTTAAAAAATCCTTTTTATCCAAAGCTATTAAAAACTGGAATTAGAGTAATCAGAAAATGTTTGATTACTTAGATTAAGTTGTTATTCGATGAGTTAATTGCCTTTAAAAGACCCTCGGTACGATTATAAAAATTCTTACTCTGAATCAAGGTATTCTTATCATATTTTTCTCGCAACTCTAAAATAATCTTAAAATTAAATCTTTTCTCAAGGTTCCACTTAAAAAAAAGAAGGTTTTAACATATAAACTACTAGGTTGAATTAACATGAATATCCTGAAACAAATAAAATATCATCTTTGGGCTGAAAAAGAATTTTCAAAAGTTTTAGAGAATATTAATCAAGATCAATGGATCACAGCTGATCAAGTATTGGGTAAATCATTACAAGATATATATATCCATAAAATTGAGGTAATGTGGTATTGGTTTACCCACGTACAGCAAAATAAGCCAACGGATCCCCCAAAATTTGAAGATATGACTGCAAAAGAACTATTGAGCTATCTTTTTCAGCAATTTGATGAGATTGAGTCTTTTGTACAAAATAATCCTAATATTCTTTTAACAATATCTCTCCCCTGGCTAAATCAACCATATATTATAACAGCATATGAACTTCTTTTTAACAATCTGAATCATCATACTTATCATCGTGGTCAGATTGCTATGTTATTAAAACGAAAAAATATTCAAGTTCCTGAAACAGATTATAACCCCTACATGTTTGTTTCTCTAGATCTAGAATAATAATCAATTTTATGAATTCTTATATCAGAAAGTCAGTGTCAGAAATAAAAAGGTTTAATAAAATGAATACATAATAATTGAAATAAAATCAGGTGAGAAATAATGGCAGTGGATAATGATGTATTATTCTCTATTTTTGACGATAAAAAGGGGCCATTAGTGTTTTATTCGACGCTTGATTCAGAGGAAGCTGCGCGAACCATAGCAGTGAAATCTTTTATTTCTATTGGAAGCATGGAAGAGAAATCAAATTTAAATCATAAACAGGCAATACTACCATTTCCAAACTTGAAAAAAATCGCATTCTTTCATATGTTTCAAATTAACAGGAAGGAGATGGATTTAGACAAAAAAAACACGTGTTGGGTAACTCTAACTTATCTAGAAGATATCAAAGAATCTGAGAATTTCTATCAAAAAATCCCTCTGCTTGAAAAAGAATGTTTTAAAACAGCAAAAATGATCCAAAAGAGTTTCCAATACTCTAATCAAAATTTTGAACTGGATCAAAGGATTATTGATAGTTTTGACACGTTAAAGCAGTTTAAAGCTAATTCCCGATCAACAACAGAAGCCTTAAAATTTGAAGAAATTAGACACGAGGATCTTAAATTTTTAATCGAGTATTTCTCAGCAGATCTAGCGTCAATCATTTATTCGTTGATGTTAGAAGAGCCATTGATTATAATTTCTGATATTAAAGAAATAGTGGATCGTGTTGTTAATTCATTGAATATCCTTGTTCCTCATCGTTTACTAACACATGAATACATTATTCAATATGCAGATCCTAGTACAAGGGATCTCCTTATTTGCTCCTCTCAGGTTAATTTTTTAAATAAATATTCAAATATTACTCAAATTCATGTTGATAAAAGAAAGGTGGTATCGCGGAAAAAGAATCTCTCTTCCTTAGAAAATCTAATTAAAACTCTTAAGATTGCTCCTTTAGAATTACAGACAAAAATTTACCATAAATTCCTTGATAAACTTCTTAATAAAGTAACAATATTAATTGAATTGTGTGAAAGAGAACAGGTCACAAGGGAAGAGATCTCTAACTTCCGTAAGAATCTACAGTCTGATGAACTGAATATTGTTATTTCAATTGTCCAAAATTATGCGCCTCATTTCCAAGATAAATTATTCCATTTTGCAAGAGGAGTCTAAGTATCAAAGCCCTAAATTCAGGAAAAAAGAAAATAGGTGAGAAATTTTTTTTACTTTGTTCTTCTCTAAATTTTAATTATTCAATGTAATTTCTCACTTTGTTGAGAGCCTTCTACGTTTTAAAAGTAAGAATCCTCCCAAGGCTAAACCTAGTAGTACGATTCCTAGATCAAATCCGGGAGTAGGTGACTCAAAAGGATTTACTAGAATTCCTACTTTATATGAAAAATATGATCCTGTTATATCATATTTTTCTCCAACATTACCTCGTTCATCCCAGGCTTTTAAATACCATAAAACTACTGTATTATTTACCTGTTTAGGTATATTTGCGTGCCACACCTCAGGAAGTCCTGAATATTCTGTTAAAGACGTTGATCTCCAGCTAGTCCCATTATCAATCGAATAGTAAATAAACGCATCTGAAATTCCACCTTCTTCTTCAATTTTTACGGTGACTAATGGATTATCCATTGGAGTAGGTCCTTTGAAATCTTGGTCAGTATCATAAATAATCGTTGGATAACCAAATTGAGGAGGGATATAATCAATAGTATTATGTTCTATTGGTTTAGAAGTTGAACAAAAGTCTTTTTCTGTTTTGAAAATATACGTACCAAAGTTTTTGTCAATTCCAACTCTTTGTACAATTGAATCTGTTGTTTCGTCATCACGGACAGTATAGCTAGTCTTAATCGTATTCCCCGCATTCATTTCTGCATAAATCTTTGTATTCAGGGATAAATCTACTGTTCCTTCCACATATGCTCCACCTGCTATAAGTTTAGCTTGTGTTTCACTTTCGATGCCTATGGAAATAGAACTAGTTATAGTTTTGGTGCTAGTAACTTCATGAGTATTAGTATAAGTTCCTCCTCCATCACTTATAAGGATACCACCTATCCATTCGACTTGATCTTCGGGATAATCTTGATGTACTGGATTTAACTGCTTCCATCCATCGGGAGCAGTATAATCACTAAGATAGGCCTCAGCGTCTCGTAAAATACCCCACCAAAGGTGAGGGTCGTAGTATACCTCTGTTCCATTGTAGTACTCAATATAATGAATGGTGAGAACATATTTGAACCTCCAAAGTTCACCCCAATACCGATCACCATATCCAGGGCCGATAAAATCAACTGCAGAGGAGGAATCAGAGGAAGATAAGAAAGTACTATCAATTATCTCAAATCTTGCATCGAATCCTAAACTTGCTTCAGTTGATAACGAAAGTTTCGTAGAAGCTGATCCACCTGTCTTGAAAAGTCCAAAGAAGTTACTTTCTTGTTCGATACCAATTTCTATTCCAGTTGTTAGGCTCGATGTAATTTCACATCCAATTCCTATTGAGAATAAAGATGATTCTTCATAGCTTGAAAAGCTACCATCACCATTCGGATCATGCAAAATCAAGTATAATTTTTTCCCGAGATCAATTTCATTTTCCTTAAGTACTTCAAATCTCACCGCAACCTCTTTTTCAAATCTAAAATGACGTATTGCGCTTGAAATTTCTATATCTATAGAGTTGTACCCTTTTAGTTTTCCTTCTACAATCCCGTGAAAGCTGTCATTATATTGAAATGTAACTGATCCAGGACTCGTTACTACTCCCATATCTAATCCATTAAGTTCTAATGTGACATAAGCAACATCAGTTCCTTTTGAATAAGTAAAGTTAAAAGTTTCAGACTCATTTCCTGGATTAAAAGTAATTGTGTCATTTTCATCCGGTGATTCCCAAATTACTTCCACGATCAATCGCCTAAATACAAATGTACGAGTTTTTTGGACTACTTCAACATCATTTGAGTTAAAACCTTTTAAGGTAGCATAAATAAAGCCTTGAAAGTCTTGGAAGGTAAATAAAACAGTTCCAGGACTAATTACTTCCCCCATATCCGTGTCGTTGAAATACAGATTTACATGATCAATATCATATCCTTGACTGAATGTAAAATTGAATTTAGCTAATCCACTAGGGCTAAAAGCAATCGTATTCCCTTCAGAGGGAGAATTCCATGCTAAACTATAGTCTAATCTTCTAAAACTAAAAGAACGAGAGTCAGAAGCGACTAAATTTGATCCTTTATAACCTTTCAAAGTAGCTGCTATAGTTGAGCCAGCTAAAGGTGCTCCATTTAAAGTGACCTGAAATATTGCTGAAGTATCTAAAATGTCAAAAGTTTGACTCCCAATCTCTAATTTTGCATCATCTAGATTCACATAGCTCCAATCGAAAGAAAAAGTGAAGTAATCATTTATTGGACCAAAAGTGATTTCTGAGCCTGAATCTGGACTTATCCAAGCGATTTCTGAGGGTTCATCCACAATATAACTATGATACCCTGTTAAAGGAGATCTGTCTTCTGAAATTTCAGTATCAGCTACTGCTCGAGCCAAAATATAATATTCAACCAAATCATAACGATTACGAGCTGGTAATAAATTCACATATTCATAAAACCTATAAGTCTCCCATTTAACATAACTACTTCCTGTATTAGTCATTGTAACTTCTATAAAACTTCCACTATTAATTCTATAATAAAGTTTAACGCTTAAACCAGACCCACCACTATGATATACATAACAAGAAACTTCTGTAGTCTCACCTTGATCAGGTACAATAGGAGTTCTTGTATGATTTTCAACAATCACTATTGGAGGAATAGGGTATGCATTTCCCACTTGTATTCCGCTATTAAAAATAATCAACAGAATTATCAAAGATAATCCAAACATCCAACACGTTTTTTTCATACTTCTTACCATTACTTTTCACCATATATTTCATTCTTCTCAAATTTATTTATTTCATTGAATTAAGATTATCATGCTAATTATTTTTCTCTTTAATGATCCTATTGATTCATCCTAATTCTTTATGAATGTATAGCTTTATTAAAGTTATTACTTATAAATTTTTTCATTTTTTATATGTTATGACTGAAAAATTCAATCACTCCTTTAAATCTCTTGAATTAAAGTTTTTTTTGTATATTCTTGAAATACTGCGAAAAGCTATGAATTTTAATGGTATTTTCTCACAGGAACTATTTATATCAAGTTTTCCATGTAAAATAATAACCATTATATCAACTCAAATGAAATTTTCTTCTTTTATTACTTCTAACTCCAAAGGATCCTCGGGAGGGAGTTTAATAGGTATTTCTTCTTTTTTTCTATTTCTAATGATACTAAGGACAATTAATAATAATATCATGCTTATTCCAAAGAGGAAGAATAAATTCACATAATCAGCTAAATCAAAGGGTGAGAGTGTAGAAATCGGGAATGAGGGTACATTGGCTGTTTCTTTCACACTTACAATTACATCATCTGATAATCTGTTATTCCATGTATCTTCTGCAATTATCGTATAAAGATGGATTCCGATAGGAAGGCCATCGATTGAAACAGTAACAGATTGATTTTCTGTCCAAGTTTTATTCCATTCGGTCTCAATATACTGATAATTGCGTTGAATGGAATAATTTTTTGGATTCTTATCAGCAATATACCAAGTGATATTATGACCTGTAGTATTCACTAGATAGCTGATATCAGAGGGCCCTGTTATAATAGGAGGAATTAAATCTAGGCTTGAGTTCTGTTTAATAGCAAATAACGGAATCTTAAATTCTCTTGGGTGAATAATCCAATTAAATGTAGTGTTAGCCATTGGGGAATGAATGGGGGAAAAAATGATAGAAAATAAAAGGATCAATAAATGAAAAATCCTTATTATGGATCTAATATTCATGATCTTTACCCAAACATTAAATAAGTATCTTTTTTATCTAGTTATTTTAATTTGATGCATTAAATTATTTAGTTAAATCTATAAATAATTGTACAATCTTCTTCCTTTTTAATAACTGATGATGAGCTAATAAATAGTAAAAGAAAAAATTTGCGACATCTTTTGTTTGGATTATTGGATTAGGGTCATTGAGTGATAATGCAGTCCAGATCTTTTCTTTTAACAGTATATTATAGATTATTTCTAATTGTTTTGTTTCGCCTTTTTTTATATTTAAATTTGGCATTCTGTTAGAAATTATTTGGTTTAGTTCTTCAATAACCGAATTCCAGTATCTTCTTTTTTCAGCTTTATCAATAATTTCTTCTGGTGTTCCTTTTTTGAATACCATTTGTTGAAGGATGATTTTGAACTTTTCAATTTGGGATACATACTTCAAACCATACTGGTACAAATATTCTTGTATTCTTATATTTAAAGTCTTATTTAGTTGCTTCGTGATTATATTAGATTTTTTTCTATTTATAAAGTCATGAAACTGTTTTTCTCCTATAAGAGTAGATGAAGAAAGGTTGCATTGCTTTTTGATGATATCATCTATACTCTGAAATTCAGTACTCATATTTCTGAGTATATTTTCAATGATATGAAGGGAATTTCGAATAATAGTTTCTTTATTCTTCCTATAGATACAATAAATACCTGCAATTGAACCTGAATTTCGTATTCTAGAATCAGTGGAGAACTTATTAGCGATTAACCAATTATACCATACCATTCGATATTCCGTGTCTACAGGAAAAATATCTGGGCCACTTAACTGATCTATTATTGATTGCTCAACCTGTTGGGCCGTATCACCTTTAACTAAGGCAACTGATTTTGTCATTAATCTTACTGCAGTTAAATCAGGATCTTCTTTAATCTTCTCATTAAAGAAATAATCAATTGAACTAGGACCGCGATCTAAAAAATAACAGAACATAATAGAAGAAAATATCAAACTATTCTTATTCAACATTCTTCATCCGATTCTCTGCTTTAGTGAATCCACAGTTTGTTGTGCTTTAACACTTTTATACTCTACAATAGCTACATGATCAATCTCACATTTAAAATGCAGGACAACTATTAAATTGATTGATATTTATTAAAGAAAAAGATTGAAACAAAAGGATTTTTTAAATTCTTGTAAAAAATACATGAAAATATTTAGATAAATGATCTTGATAGGAATTGTGAAAAGAGATTTTCTAAGTAATTATTTATTTAAGAGGAATATTTGTGCCTAATTCCGATGAAAAGAAAGAAAGAGTAAATATCGATCAAATAACTAGGTATTATCTAGAACCTATACCTCTTGATTCTTTTCTTCGTCATCAAATTTTAGAGTTGTTTCTAAAAACTGAACTTGAAGATTTTCAGGCACAAATATTACTTTCGTTAGTTTTACACGGAGGTCAGATAAAACCAATCACTCTTGCTAATGATATTCACTGTAGTCCGACACGTTTAGAATTACCTGATGGATTTCCTAGCTTAATCGACTTAAATTTAATTGTAATGTCCCATACACGTCCCAAAACAGTCATATTAGCTGTAAGTATTGATGAACTCATTGAAAGATTATCTAAAAAGACAATTAAGACCATTGATTTATTAGATCCAGAATTAGCACGAGAATTGTTACATAAGCTAGATCAATTCACAATAACAAGTACTTCCAATGATTCAAAAAATATTCATATTGGTGATCACCTAATTTTGTTGAATTATTTTGCCAATTTAGAACAATTGTGTCAAAAAATACCCTCTTTATTCTCATTGCTCTTTTTCTGCCTTTCTTCTTTGGGAATGAGCCTTTGTAGTGCATTTATACTTTCCAAATTGATACTAAACGGAGGGAAGATTGAAAAAAGAAATTTTTACAATGAACAAATCAAGAAAAATAATCAAGAAATCCTTGAAACACATCCAAAGTTATTAGAGGATGATTTACAGAAGTTAGACTATTCTAATAATGATCGAAAACAAATAATTGAAAAATTAAACCTTTTTTTCGAACAAAATAAGAATGAATGTCAATTTTCCAGTGAAAACCAATTCAATATGGCATTAGATGGATTAAAAGAGTATTTTCAATCTACTTCAATGAGTATACAGGAGAGAAGTAGAAAAACTAAATACATAACACTTGTAAAAACGATTTCACAACTTGGGGATTCACTATATCAATTAGCAATAAATTATAAAAATTCTCACGAATCAGAATTTCGAATGTTAAAACTGGCTTATTCAAATGTCAAGCTAGTTGACAGTGAAATTTTTCTTTCTACAATTGCTGATCCTTCTTCTACACGAAAACGTCTAGAAACGGATATCAAATATGCACAAAAAATTTACTTGGTTCTAATTCATTCATATTTTGTAGAAGATATTTTTCTTAAGATCTTTGACTCAGAAAATCTTTCTTGTGAATTACATCTGATTGCTGCAGAAGAGCAGAAAGATCTATTCACCGAAATGTTGGTCAAACATAAGATTTCTATTCAAGGGAAAAGAGGAATCTTGTCATCTGATACAATAATTTTCATTCCCTCTGATGAAATTCCTCAAGATATTCTTGTGGGGAATTTAATCATTTTATTCTATAAAATAGGTGCGTCAATGATCATTATTCACGAAGAAATAACAAAAAATAATCCTACGGAAATCAATACTATATTTACGGACGTTGAACTCGCTTTTCAGTATTTTAATGAAATAACAATTGAAAATCATAAAAAAATAACTAATATTATGTCGTTAATTAGAAATAAAAGAGAATGATCTAAAATGAGTCACTTAAAAACTACTGTTCGAGCAATTGGATCTCCTATTAACTTGGTTTTTTGTGGATTAGATTATGCAGGAAAAACTGCCATGAATATTAGAATGAGAACAGGTAAATTTATTTCAGATCTGAAACCCACTCTTGCGTCCACAATGGACTCAGTAACTCTAGTTCATGATGAGGATTTAGTTCAAGCAACTATTATCGATTTGGGGGGTCAAGAAGCATTAAGAGATAATTGGGCTGCTTTTATTGAAAAAAGTGATGTAGTGATATTTGTAATCGATGCGCATGATTCATCTCGGTTTGATGAAGCTAAAAAAGAATTTCAGCAAAGGATTGTACCTTTAGCCCAAAAAATTCCCTGTCTTATTGTCTGTAACAAATT
The DNA here is from genome assembly GCF_975850365.1 of Candidatus Hodarchaeum mangrovi. Lineage (NCBI taxonomy): Archaea > Promethearchaeati > Candidatus Hodarchaeota > Candidatus Hodarchaeia > Candidatus Hodarchaeales > Candidatus Hodarchaeaceae > Candidatus Hodarchaeum > Candidatus Hodarchaeum mangrovi. The sequence goes on from NZ_CDLCQJ010000149.1 coordinate 21,549, forward strand.
TGATTTAATTAAAAATAGTTCCATGGAGAAAGATTCATCAAAGCTAATTAATGAAGTAGAGAATACCATTCAAGCAGCATTGGCCGTACCCAAGGACGGAAAATTTATGATTTTAGTTACTAGCCAAAAAACGGGATATGGTTTACCGAAAGTCACACGGTTAATCCGAGAATTGTTAATGTCTTCCCTATAGCTTAATTAACTAAGAATAAACTTTATTTTTTCCTTAAAAAATATATTTATAGATATTTAATGGATGGATAAAGAAAATTGGACAAAAAAAGTTTTGTTTTCATTGAAAAACAAATTCGAAAAAAGACATTTGGGATTTTGACAACTTTAAATCAAGATGGAACCCCACATACAACAGGAATTCTTTATGCTGTTTCAGCTCCTCCTTCACAATTTTCCCTTTATTTTTTAACCTCTAAAAAGTATAAAAAAGTTAGAAATATTAAAAAAAATCCTCAAGTGTCATTTATCATCCCTTTCCCTCATTATTGCTTACGATTTCTTCCTTCAGGAACTGTGACATTTTATGGGAAAGCTAAACTTATTCCTTTGGACACACCAGAGATTAGTGAACTTTTTCAGAGTAAAAGAATACTTCGATTAATTTCTATGGAAGTGAAACAAGGAACTAATGAATCACTTACTTTTTTGAAAATGACTCCTAATCCAAAGGTATTATGTTTTGGGGTAGGGATTAATGCCATGAAATTACGAAAAAATCATGCTAAAGGAGCTTATTCAGTAATAATCCCTAATGGACGTTTAGAGAAGGAATATCTATAATTCTGTTTTTAAAAACTGCTATATTAACACAATCTAATGTTCGAAGGCTAGCGAAAAAGAGAAACAAATAATAGGTGTTATAATCCTATATGCCCTATTTAATATGTAAATTCTCTTATTTTTTCTTTCGAAAGAGGAAAATTTCCCACACGTAAATAAATCTGGTTAAGTTTGACCCGATTATAAAGAAATTCAACTTCAATCTTAAACTGTTTCTCCTTAAGCTCCAGTTCTTCAATTTGCTCTAAAAGATTGAGATAGACTTCATGAGAACTAAGTTGTTGTTGAACGAGAATCTGAAGCATGGTTTCATTACTTGAAACATTATTCTCTTTATCATTGGTTTCATTATAAATACTTAATTTAATATTCCCTTGAATAATAGCTTTTTCATATTCTAGTTTTTTCAATTGGTCTTGAAATTCCAGTATTTCAAGTTGTAGCTTCCGTATTTGGGAAATATCAAGATGAATATTCTCGTAGAGAGCAGAAAGTGAATCTTCTTTTTTTTTAGGCATGACATCAAAACCTTAGAAAGGATAATTTGTACTCTCAATTTCAACTTTTTATAGTAAGGATTATGTTCCTAATTACAACGGACAATTTTGATAATGATCAATGTTGTATTAAATTAATATTTTTCCTTTTAACATGAGTTTAAATCTCTGTCTTTTATATAAAAAGTACCATAAGAGATGTAAATGTATTCTATGTAAATCATAAAGGTAAAAACTCTAATATGAATGATTCAATAAATATTGCACTTTTAAACGATAGAGTTATTAATCAACTCAAATTTACCGCTAAGAAATACTTTTTATACTCAAGTACAAAAATATTACCCGAGTATAATACTTCACTAAATGACTTCAAAGAACAATAGTAGGCTCCAATATGAAAAAGAACCAAGAACAAGACCTAAAAAAACAACTAAGAACAAAACGAAGGAAAAATATTCGGCGGAATCACATTATCGATACTGCTGAATGGCTTTTTATCAATCAGGGTTATGATCAAACCATGGTAAATCAAATTGCCGAAAAAGCAGGATATACTAAAGCCTCAATTTATAATTATTTTGATTCAAAAGACGATCTATACCTTGCAGTTATAACACGAGCCTTCGATGCTATGTATACTATATTTCAGGAGACTTTTTCTAATCCTAACGCCAAATTTGAGCTGATGACCTTAGGAAAAGCCTATTTAACCTTTGTTGATCAACATCTTGGCTATGCTAGTCTAATGGAGTCGGGTAGATTGAGTCTAATAATTGGTGCTATTTTATATAAAGAAGAAAATGAAATCGCTCTAAATGATAGAGAAAAAGCTTTTCGAACAGTTCACTTGAACATTGAAAAATTCATGCTACAAGTCATTTCTAAAACAATGGAAGATGCAGGAGTACATGAAAATCTTGATCCTTTTAGTGTGGTTATGGCTCTTAGTACTTTAGGTACAGCTATTAATGACCTTATTAGACGAACAGCAACAGAAGATCCTTCCCAAAATAAAGCTCGTGAATATTTAGAGGTTTTGTTTAATATTATTGACAAAGGATTGAAGCATTATGATGATTAGGTTTTGTACTCTAACAAAAACTATAAGGAATGAAACAAGTTGGATAACATGTACACAAAAAATCTCTTTATTAATCAAACAAGAGCAAAGCAAATTTTAACAAGTCTAAAAGCTAGTTGTTTTCTAGTTTTATTCATTTGTTTGGGAATCCTAGCGGTTTTTAATATCAATGGAAATAGCTTAGGACATTTTATTTTACCCCTTTTTCTTTTATCTGAGCTCCCACTACTAGCTAACTTTTATTTCATTTTTTTGGTAAGATTAGGATTCTCTCCTCCTCAGATAACAAGAATTTTCTCACGATATTATACGTCGGGTTTAATATTCCATAGTTTGAGCTTTACTCTCACGTTAGGAGTTGTTTTTATTCATATGATATCATTACTAGCTAAGGCGACCTATTGTATTATCTTAATGGCTATTCTTATCTTTCTATGGTTCATTGAATATAATTTCTGGAAAAAAAGGTGGCCGCTCCATCCTACAAACTTTCAATCTTCAATCGCTTATTGGTTTCACTGGACTACAATTTTTGGTCTTATTATTGGCCTTCCCTTTCATGCGGGAACCTGGAGCCTTTTTACTGTAGCAATATTTGCCCCAGTTACATTTGGATCGCTTTTCTTAATAATTATCCAAGATTTTTCGAACTTAAAATCAAAAAGCCAAGAATTCGGAAGCTCAATAGAAAACATTTCATAAAAAAAGGATTATGGTGACAAAGCAATGAAAAAAGCTTTAGTTTTATATCATTCTCTCTTTGGGAATACAAAAAAAGTTGCAGCTAGTTTAGCTGCTGGAATAAGTGAAAAAGGAATAAAGGTTGATTGTGTTAGCATAGAGGAGATAGATATCGATCTAATTCCTAATTATGATTTTCTTGCAATAGGGGGACCAACACATGTCATTGGTTTATCAAAGGAAATGAAAAAATTTCTGAATCGACTGAAAACGTTAAATCTTAAAGGAAAAAAGGGATTTAGCTTCGATACAAGGAATCATTCGCGTATGAATAGTAGAAGATGGCTTCTTATTGAAAATAGTGCTTCAAAACGGATTGAATCTAAGTTGAAAAAAATGAAGATCAAACCCATAATACCCCGTATGTCTTCTATTGTCATTGGTCGAGAAGGGCCTCTTGAATCGGGAGTAGAAACTGCTATGTTTGAAACTGGAAGAAAAATCGGGAGGCTTCTAGCCTCTTAATCCCTTTAATTCAACCGAATATTTCTTGCATCAAGAAATATTTTTAAACAAGACACTGTTGATTATTACTAAATTACCTTTTAATGGTTTGAGTGAGGTAAAATGCCAAAGATTATATATAAGAACTGGGCGCCAGATCAAGGTTTTGAAGAAAAGCAAGCAGAAGTGTTCAACGAAGCAAATCCTTTTAAATTTCAACCTGCTAGTGGTGAGCAAATAAAAAAACAATTTTCTAAAGACAAAATTAACCCAAAACACGTAAAATATGCATTCAAAGATAATCAAATGATAGGGTATATTCAAGCCAAAGTAAAGGACAACGTCAAAGAAATTATCCTTAGCTATCCTTGGACCTTACCTGGTACCCCTCCTGAAGTTCAAAGTTCCTTGTTTGATGATATGTTAAGCTATTTTAAAGCACAGAAAGACTTAGCTGATTATAAATTTCGAGTTAATCCGATGAACAAACCTGAATCCAACCTGGAATTTCTACAGAGTAGAGGCTTTGTAGAAAAGAATGTTTGGAGAACTCTTCTTATTTCTTTATCAGAAATCGCTTCAGTAACCTATGATTCTAAATATACTTCACGGATTGGTACTGAGAGTGATATAGATGCTGTAATACAGCTTATTAAGGATGATGGACGTTATATTGATCAATTTGCTAATGAAGAGGCCATAAGACAATATTTAACCGAGAAAGTTCTCTCTATTGGGCATTTGGTATTACTTTATGAGAATAAGGAACTTATAGCTGCCTCAGCACCTCTCATATTTAAATCCCCTCAACAAGAAGAAGAACGAATCATTCAGCGATTTACAGCATTTAAGAATGTCAAGGATCCTGATCCATTCATCCCTCTCTTAATTGAAGTAGCAAAAGAATGTTTGAATTCAGGTTATGGAGAAGATATTCCTATGTTGTTTTATACTGACTTGATAGAAACTCCTCCCGAACAACAAGAATTGATCAAACATTTCACTCCGTTACGATCAGACATATTAATGTATTATTACTATTTAGAGAGGGGAAACTAGACAGATTAAATTATAGGATTCTCAAACCAAAAAACTGCAAGGAATACAATGCCCATAGTATTATATTCCTCACAATTTGCAACAATATCAAAGTCACAATCTTGGTCAATGTCCTCAAAAATCATTTGATCCCATTTTTCTCTATTTAAGAATGGTTCTGGCAATCCTCGATAGTCATCTCCCCACTTTATAACATTTACTTGACATTCAGTGGATAAAATCTCGCCTTGGTACTCCATCCAAAATTCTGATGCTTTTTTAGTCAGCAAAACTCCATTCCAGTATATCAACATACCAATAATGTCTAATTTTTCATCTTGATTTATGTCAAAAACCTTTAGTGGATGATCTCTCCATTTAATAATCTCAGGTTCTTCGATTACATGTTTCGCTTATTCAAATGTCATATTTCTGGGATATCCACCTATTAAGGAAGAATATACTGCAAAATTTTCAATTTTCCGTTGAAATCTCCAAAATGGATTATTTCTTTTATCTTTTTACGAATTTCGGATCTGTATTTATCATAAACAATACTGAAAAATAAGAAATTACGGAAGACATTTTAAACGAGAAGGTTGATGAAAGTTAAATGAGTAATGAGAAAGTATTATTTATTTTTCCTCCGAGTAGCTGGGGAACCATTGAAAGATTTTGTCAACCTCTTGGTGCCCTTTCTTTAGTCACTGTCCTTCGTCAACAGAACATCGATACCCATATTTTAGATCTTTCAGCTGAAGGCTGGTTTCCTAGAAAATTAGCACACTATATTAAGCAAAATCAGTTCACTCATCTTGGAGTGACTATCTTGACTCCTTTTCGAAGAGTTGCCTATGAAATTCTGCAACTTGCAAAAAAAGTAAATCCAAATATAATAACTCTCGTAGGGGGACCGCATGTCACATATATGAAAGAAAATATTTTTTCTGAAAGTCCATTCATTGATATTGCTGTTTCAGGAGAAGCGGAAAGTCAAATAGTAGATATTATCCAGACAACGACTAAAAAAAAGTTTTATGAGACCCGTTATATTGAAAATATCAATGAATTACCTTTTCCAGAGCGGAAGCTGCTTCGGCATATCAAGTACAATAAAATGAATAATATATGGATAAATGATTCAGCAAGTATGAATGTAGGAAGAGGGTGTCAATGGAGAAAATGTCGTTTTTGTAGTCGTGATATGCTGACTCTAAAATATAGTCGGCGATCGATTGAAAATATCATTGAAGAAATTCATATCGTTCAAAATGAATTAAATTATAAAAACATCATATTTGTTGATGATTCTCTCAAGATAAATTCAAATTTTGCTAAAGAATTGTTCAAAACCAAAGTAAAAGAGGGACTTGATATACCATTTTGGGCATTAGCTCGCGCAGATCAAATTGATGATGAAGGGGCACGATTGATGCGGCGAGCAAATGGTACAGGTTTACTAATTGGAATTGAGTCAATAGTTCCACGTGTTATCGGGATGTATCAAAAAATCAGTTCTAATCCAAGAAAATGGAAAGGATTACTAGATCGAACTTTTGAATTCGCAGATAAATACGATTTAATAACAATTGCTACTTTTATTATTGGGGGGCCAACAGAAACAGAACGAGAAATAGATGCTACCATTAATTATTGTCGCGCTTCCACATTGGAAATTGCGCAACCATTTCCGTTCCAATATAATATTGGATCTGATTTTTGGAAGGAGGCTATCAATGAAGGAAAAATTGCTCCGACTCAATATTATTCTTATAATGATAAAGGAACGGGAACAACAGAATTTACTACAGAAGAGCTGTTTGAAAAAACCCTTAAGGCTGAATTTTTAATCAATTCCCCCCTACTGAATGCATCGCGATACCTTCGTTTAATCCGGAAACTAATCAGGCAGAAAAATTTTTCCATAGTAGGTCAAAATTTACTAAGATTGCCTTTTATCATCCAAGCAACCTACAAACAACACCCCTATGAAATAGTTCCTGAAGAACTACATGGTTAAAAGATCCTCAGCCTACCAAGGTAATTCTTTTCCTTCCCAATCTAAGAATTTTCCTGAATCTTCCATTTTTAAAGATTTAATAACCTTAATCATACCACTTATTGATTCGTTAGGGAGCATTGGGGCATCTTCATTTGCTGTCATTGATGTTTTTACCCAACCAGGATGAAGTGCAATTACTACAATTCCAGTATCTTTTAGTTCATATGAAAGGATTTTTGTTATCATATTTAAAGCTGCTTTACTGCTACAGTACCCATATTTTCCTTTTTGTTTTCTTAAGGCAATTGAACCGTTACTAGAAGTAATATTTACAATAACTGGTTCTTTTCCTCTTTTCAATAATGGAAAGAATTTTTCAGTCATCATCAACGGTGAAATTGAATTTACTAACAATATTTTACTTAAAAGTTCTTGATTGAGTTCACCAAATAGTAAGATAGATTTTTCATCCCCTGATATTATTCCTGCATTGTTTATTAAAATATCTATTTTATTAGTCTTTTCTAATACTCTAAGATAGAATTCATGCCTTGATTCTTCTCTACTGACATCTAACTGATAGATCTTCAAATTTTCACCATATTCATTTTTAACGTGATCCAATTCTTTACTATTCTTTGGAAATCGACTACCAGTAAAAATTCGATGACCATTCTTTAAGAATTGCTTTGTGAATTCCAAACCTAATCCTCTACTTCCACCAGTGATGATTACATCTCTCAAAAAACATCTCTCATTTGTTTAATTTTTTATTTTGGGAACCTTTCCAGCCTTAATCCATTTAGGGAAGACTTCTATCAATACCCGTGATTTCACTTTTTCTAGGACAAAGGTTAAAACTTCTTTTCTTTTTTTCTCATCGTCAAAATATTTAATAAATATCTCTTCAATGATTTTCTTAAAATTCTTAAATTCACTTGTGTGAATAGTTGCTTTTCCACCTAAACTAATATAAGGTATCTCACCTTCTGAATAATCTGGGAATTGCTGGGGATTAATTATAGTAATACCAATTTGATTATATCCCTTTTTAATAGCTTTAGTTTTAGCTAAATAATCTTCTGTTTGAAAATAAAATCTTCCATCAAAGAAAATACCCCAAACTGGACAAGAATGTAAAATTCCAGTATATGGTGAAACCCACGAAATTGTAATGACGTTTTCTCTTTGATTAATATAATTAATAATTTCTTCATCTCTAATTTTAGGTTTATTAAAAGAAAAATTCTTTTTCATTTAATTTCTCAAACCTTATTTTTTAATTTTCAAGATATGTTTGAATTGTCTTAAGGTTAATATATGTTTTGGATACGACAAAATTTCTTTTTCAAAATTCTTTTAAATAATTCTTACTTATTATTTGAGAGAGATATTTCCAGAATTCACCACATTCAAAAGGTATATAACAATTATTACGTTTCCATAGTAATTTGAATTATAATTAATTAACGATTAAAAATACATTTGATACGTAAGTACTTCATCTGATGGAGTTGTTTCTCATTTTGAAGGTTATTACATATAAAAAACAACAATTATTCCTAAATGGGCTATTAAACCAATTCTTAGGTATAGTTGAAATACCAAAGGATGCCCAATACTTTATCAGAAACTTTGTCATTCTTTCAGCAATTGCAGGATTTGTTTCCTTATTATCTAGCACATTTTGGATTCTTTTCATTATTGAAAAAATTAATTTTGCTCAAGCTAGTTTTGTTATCTCATTTACTCTATTTATTCAAATGTTATTTGATTATCCAAGTGGATCCTTAGCTGATTGGATTGGACAAAGGTGGGTCCTATTCTTCACATATATTTGTTGGGGTATTGGGTTAGTATTGATGATTTTTGCTACTTCTTTTCCAATGTTCCTACTCATCGGAGCAATTAACGGGATGGGTTCTGCGCAATTCTCAGGAACACTAGATACTTGGCTTGAAAATAATTATCAAAAAACAATTGGAAAAAATGATCCTGAAAGAAAAATTTATGGATTTAGTCGACAACGATTTTTAACAATAAATCGAATTACCTCTGCTTTATCATATATGGTTGGTGGTTTCTTAGCCTCCACGATCTCACGTGAATTTGTTTTTTTGGTTCAAGGTATAGCTATGGGCTTCTTAGTAATTTTTATTTTAATGATTGTTAAAAACTATAAAGAGGAAAAAATTGTAGAATTGAGTCGATCAGAGAATACTAAAAAGAATAAGAGTTATCTAAGTTACCTTAAGTGCGGAATTCACATTACACTTTCGTCTAAGGCTATTTTTTGTTTAATTATGGCAACCTCTTTTTTCTTTGCTGCTTTTTCAATTTGGGGGAGACTTTTGTTATTACCTGTTTATTTTGGATATACTGGTTCAGATGAGTTTGCAGCAACATTAAGAACAATAATTTATGTGAATGGTATCTGGATCTCATTAATTACTGCAAAATTTAATAATAGGATTCGCAATGAAAAAGTATCAATAATAACTTTATTGTTAATTATTGGATTTTTTCCAGGGTATATCTTATTAACATCATTAATTCCCCCTGAAAATAAGTTAAATATCGTGGCATGCTTAATTGTTATTGTATTAATGAATGGGTTAATTCCAACCTTTGCAGACTTAGTTACAGTATTACGACAAAGAATCATGATCGATTTAATACCTACTGAATCGAGAAATTCAATATATTCCTTACAACCCACAATAGCTGCTATAATTGGAATTATTTTATTACCAATTACGGGATATTTAGTACAAAATTATGGTATTACAGCAGGCATTGGTGTTGCTGCTCTTCCTGGTTTTATCGCCATCATTTTTACCTTTTTAACAATTAGATCTTTGAATGATACAAATCCTCAGCCAATTAACTCTGTAGATTCCTAATTTCTTGTGTTCCTTCAGTAATAAATACATTCAAAATATTCCTGATCAAATTTTACATACTGTATGGGAATTACATGTTCTGGAATTCAGAAAAAAAGCTATTAATAATACAATTATACCAATAAAAATCCTAGAAAAAGAGGTAGGAATATTAACTAGGGAGTGCCAATTGTTGAGTCGCTAATTTTAGATACTTTCCCTACTGGATTGCAGTTGAGGATAACCAAGAATTGATAAAACAAGAATAAATTTTTATTGATACCAAAGTGGAAGAATTAAGGATTAGTTATCACTGGTAATATAAACTATAATCCTTCAATTTCTTTTTTTAGAATTTCAAATAATTCTTTATATAAATTAATGTATTTTGGATTGATGTAATTTATCATCTTGACAATTTGAAAAATATTATTCATATTTTCCTCACCAATTATCTCCTCATTCTCAACCAACCATTTTCCCAATTTTCGTTCAAAATCAAACTGTGTATCTATAATTTTTTTAGGTAACTCATTATAGTTAGTTGGTAGGGAAAAACCCTTAATTTCAGCGAGTTTCTTAAATTCCACACAGTATTTTTGAGTTTCAGAGAGATTCATGCATTCATCAGAAATGAATAGATTTCTTGCAACACGACTAAAATACTTAGTCTTATTTCTTTTGAAAGGGCCTTCAAGTAAAGTTGTAACAGTTTTTATTAGATTAAGTTCTTCTAATATGTTTAGATGAAAATATAAATTAGTTTTAGTTATATCTATGCCTTCTTTTTCTTTTAAAAGCGATTGGATCTCTATAACATTGAGTACATGACGTTTTCCTTCATCCTCCTCGAATCCTTTTCGCATAACACGGATTATAGCTCTGCGTATTGGTTGATTAAAGTATTTATCCTTTTCTACGTCAACAAACTTGTACGAAGGAATTGAATTCCAATAATCATACAAAATTTTTCTTTTATCTCTATTTTTATTCACAGGAAAAACCTAAATTCACTGTTATAGACGTGATCTACATGTTTTATTAAAATTACCTATAATTAAAACTATTCAAATATTAATTGAATAATTTTTGTATAACAATCCTATTGGTACACATTGAAAAGTTTACTAAATAAAATTTAAATAACTGATTTACTTGGAAATCTAAGGATATTATGAGGTTTAACCACCAGAACTTGTAAAGAAGGAGATATCTCCTCCTTTTGAACCTGAATTTCGTAATGGAAGATTTTATGCTAAGGAAGTTAGATATAATAAAGGCTAGTTTTTTACTCATCCAATTTCTATTAATAATACTTATTCCTTAAATTAATTCGACGTAATTGTAAAGAAGAAATTGGATCACTACTTATAGGAACGTCTAACGAATCTATCAATCCATAATAGAAATTCAATCCCTATTAAAAAAGTAATTAGATAATAGATTCGGAATTTGGTACAGATCTAGGTTGTGATCTAAATGTTAATTAACCCGACTTCACTCATTAACAAATGATCTTTCTATAATTGGATAGATTTTGCTAAGACTACCTTTAACCATTTAGATTGCTTATAAACAACACTCTTATGAATTAGTTCCTGATGAGTTCTGTAGTTAATGGATTATTCTCTATACTGTAACCTTTTTAAGTTAGTAAATGAGATGAAATAATTATGACCCATCTTTATTCAGATGATTTTGAAATTAGGAATGTCACAGAGATCGATCTTTCTGGAGGCACATTGATTGAATGTTTTCCCAGCATCAGTAGTCTAGCATTGATCGTTGCCAATATACTTCTTGAGGCTGATGGTCGTCCTGAAAATTGGAAATACGACCAAGTTGCAGTTGGCGATAGTAACCAATTGCCCACGATATGTGTCGTTTATTATAATAAACCTAAGTTTCCTATTCGTATTTATGCCAATAAAGAGACAAAAAATGCTCTTTTAGTTTCAGAAATCCCACAATATCCACCAATTACGCGAGAGATTGGTAGAAAGATTTTCCAATGGGCAAAAGAAAAGGAAATAGAACGAATTGTATCCATTGATGGCTTTTTGAGTGATTATACTGATTCTCCTCAAGAATTACCTATGAGAGTATTTGGAGTCGGTACAACAGATAAATGCCGTACTGAGTTAAAAAGTAAACGTGTTAAGTTATTAGATCAAGGTGTCATCAAGGGGTTAAGTGCTGTGCTTCTAAATGAAGGCTGGTTTAATAAATCTGATGTCATTGTTCTCCTAGGAGAAGTACGTCAACATTATCCTGAAATTCGTACAGCTGCCCGTCTGATTGAAGTTTTAAACCTTTTAGTTCCTCATTTAAATGTGCACATTGAGCCTATTTTAGCTCAAGCAGAAAAAATCGAACAATTGGCTGTTTCGATGCGCGATCAAGCAACAGCAGCTCTTGAACCTAGTAAAGATTTTGACAAGACCTATATCTAAATCAGCAATCATTAATTACGAAAGAATAAAAATTTATTCTGTTCCTTTTATTTGGAACTAAACCAAAGAAGTGGACTAGATGAAAATCAATTTTTAAAGTCATTAAAGCTAATTCTTTAAGGCATAATTAATAAATTTAAAATCTCTTTAATAATTATTGGAATTTAAAATGTTTCCATGGTTTTGGTTTAGTGTAATAATGGAGGTTATAATACTAGCACCCTATTTCTGGTCTTTAGAACACACAAAGTTACAACAAAGATTTGGACTTGAAAAAGGTATGAAGATTGGAGCTCTCCTTGGACTTATCTCAGGGTGGGGATTTTTTATATTTTTGTTTGGAATTTGGCTTTCACCACAACCAAGATTCGTACTTCCAATTCTTCAGGACCAATCTCTTGTGGTTCCAACTATTAATTTTAAAATCCCGTTTATTCATCTAATTATCTTTCTCCCAATTATCATTATAGTGTTATGGATATCATTAAAAGGTGTATTAGAAGTTACTCTAAAAGTAGCAGAAACACATAGAGCAGAGAAAGTTATTACAACTGGAGTTTATTCAGTAGTTAGACATCCTCAATATGTTGGGGCACTATTAGCACATTTAGGCATTTCAATCCTACTTTCTGCACTGTATGCTCTACTTCTAACACCTTTTTTGGGAATTTATATTTATCTCATCTCATGGAAGGAGGAAAAGGAGCTGATAAATGAATTCGGAAAGGAATACGAAGATTATAGAAAGATGGTTCCAATGTTTATCCCAAGAATAGATCTTTAGATAGTTTCTGGATGATACTAGAAATGGGATCTCTATGAATCCATTCAATCTTGTTGAATCTGTTCCAAAATTTGTTTTAGGCATTTTGTATAATTTATCAAGGCGTTTCTCCCCTTAGGGGTGATATGAATGATCGTTCTTGGACGAACATCAATAAAGGTCTTTTCCTGTTTGATAAATTCCTCTTGGATTAGCTTGGTCAAATGAGTGTTCAGATTTCCAGATGTAACACCCAATCCTTTTTGAATTGTTCCAAAAGTTAATGAAGAATTTAAGTGCAGTAGTGTAAGCACTCCAAGTCTAACTGGTTCATGAACTGTGGAATCAAGCTCATTAAGAGGTATGTTTTCTCTTAACAAATTTGTTTCCTTCATATTAATTCACTTTCCAAATTTTAACTTGATTTATTTTTCTTTAGATACTGCTACAACCTTAACTAGGTTCATTCTGAGAAATATACTTAATAATATCAAGATTAGACCAAAAATTAGACAGAACATAAACATCGCTATTTCTAGGGGGAGAATAATAGAAGCCGATAAGCCTAAAAGTATTGAAAAACTACCATAAATGAACATACTAAGACGAATCAAGTTAATATTTGTTTCTGAATAGAATATTTGTCCTGCAAGAATAAATCCAGATCCAACTACAATACCCCATATACTTGGAATCCAAATTTGATTATCAATACCAATTAATAGAATACATAAATGAGTTATAAGAAATAATATAGAAATAAGCATTGCTATTGAACGGTAAGCTCTATTCCAAAGGATAATAGAATGAGTATTAATTATATAAATACCTAAACTCACAAATGGAAGCAGATAGAATAACCAAATCGAGATGAAAAGAATAGGTTCAGATGATATACTTAATTCAGGAATATTAGTGGCTTGAAGAATAAAAAAAGTGGCATCTACTCCCAAAATGCGATAACAAATATATTCTATAAAACCACCCATTATTGAAATATAGCCTGCAAATGTTAAGACAATTAAAAATCTGTGAAATTCTACCTTTTTTTCAAAAATTACAACTCTATCAAGAATTTCAAGTTGGGGTCTGAATTCTTTTAGGATATCCATTTCTTTATTCCAGCCTGAATGATAGAAAATAATCCTCTTATAACCTTTTAAATACTACTTTGTGTAGCAAACTATTTTTCTAGGACAATCACTCTCCAGCGAAGATTATTTTGCTGGAAATAGTTTAATTGGTATTTTTAAGGCTATTAAGTTTAGTGTCATTCATATCGAAAACGATAATACTAGAAATGGAGAAAAATGATATGAATATTTTAATACATATACTGATTACAGTTCTAATAATTCATTTGATGGATTTATCAGGAATTGATGTTTTATGGGCACTATTATTTGGTATACTGATTGATCTTGACCATCTGGTCAAAATTCCACTTTATGTAAAACAAAATGGATTTTCTGTTATTCGGTATTGGAATTGGAGAACCCCATTACAAGAACCTATTTCTCTCCTTTGGGTAATTCCTTTAAGTGTGTATTTAAATACATATGTACCAGTTCTATTCTTTTTATCACATATAGCTCTAGATTATATTAAAGGATTTGAGAAAAAGCCTTTCTTCCCCTTCTCTAATTATACGATTAAACATCGAAAAAATAGGTTTAAACATTTGGAGGCGATTATCTAATGCATATTAGAATACCTAAAGTGAAGGAAAAATATGATCAAATGATGGATCCAATAGGGATATTATTTCATGATTACTTAAGATTAACCCCTAATCAAATATCTTTCATTGGATTTACGATAGGATTAGGATCTGTAATATTAGTGTTACAAAATGAATGGCAATTGGGACTGATAATAATGTCAATATCGTTATTTTTTGACGGAATTGATGGGAATGTCGCTAGAAAGTATGGTCTTACAAGTCAAACTGGAGAAAAACTTGAATTAATTTTTGATCGGTCTCTAGAAGTATTACTTTTTTTAGCATTCACACTAGTCATGGATATTTCTATAATTTTATTCGGACTATTAATCTATTCTATTTTAATTATGACCTCATTAAGAGATAAAACAAAATTCGATCCAGGGATGAAGAGAATAGTACTATTATTTGGTTTTATCATCAGTTTTGAATCTTTATTTCATCTGATTTTTCTAGTCCACCTTTGTTCTTTTATTTTGCAGATCATTATCCTAGATTATCAACATACAGGAGGAGATATACCATGCTAGACCTCAATATCTTTGAATCAGTGATCTTTATTCTTCCAGCATTTGTAGCGAATGCAGCTCCAGTATTTTTAGGAAGAGGTTCTCTATTTAATTGTCCAATTGATCGTGGAAGACTATGGTTGGATAATAAAAGGATACTAGGAGATGGGAAAACAATCCGTGGATTCATAGGGGGAGTATTAGCAGGAATTCTTACTTCAATGGCGATACTATATTTCTCACAACTTATCTCGATAAACCTGTATTATCTTACTATAATTAACCATATGGTTATAAAATTCTTCAATGGGAATATATACACAGTTAGTGCATTGATTGGATTTTTATTAGGATTTGGTGCTTTATCTGGAGATATAATAGGAAGTTTCATTAAAAGAAGATCTGGACTTAAAAGAGGAGAGTCTTTTATGTTTATGGATCAACTTGGATTTTTAATAACTTCAATTTTATTTGTCAGTATTGTAGTTCCCATTCCACTGACATGGTTGATCTTCCTTGTCCCAATTACCTTATTCTTACATATTAGTTTAAACTTGATCAGTCATTATGTTGGATTACAAGAAGCACGCCTTTAATCCCACTTTTCTTTTTTAAACTTTGCAAAATGGATTAGATTTTATTATAGTGAATATTCTATTTATTAACGAAAATTACATCTCATCTTAATATTTATATTTTATCAAGGACATACATCTCTGAATATATTAACTCACTCTGATCATATTAAGCCCTGTTCCTTCAATCTCTTGCGTTAAGTTAAGAAATTCATATAATAAGAATCTCACCAACCCATAGGATAAGTTAAAATATGGTAATCATTGATGATATAGACAAATGGTGAA
>NZ_CDLCQJ010000150.1:0-17045 GCF_975850365.1 Candidatus Hodarchaeum mangrovi
AAATGGGAGTCTTAACACCCTCATACCTCTACTCCAAGCAGGATAGGCTGATTCAATCTCTGTTAACAGTTCCAAATATCCCTGTTCTAATTCTTTAAGATACGCAAGAGGAATCAGTCCATCACGCTCAGCTTTTCGATCTCTGGCTTGTATACGTGCCTGAGCGATTTCTGGAGTAACTTCCATAAAAATTATAATACTCGGAGGGATTAAAGAATTTGTCATAACAGAATAAGCTCTTTCATATATTGCCCATTCAATTCTATCCATTTTACCAGCTTTATAAAGCATTTTGGCAAAAACACGATCACCAGGCAAACCTCTATCAATTATTACACCTTGACCAGTAATTGATTCAAATGAACCTAGTTTCTGCAATGCATATCTTCTATGAAGAAGATCAATTTGCATAGCGAACGCCCAACGGTCTTGATCTCTATAAAACATCTCCAAGAGTTCTAGATTTACTGGTTCATATATTGCACGAAAATTAAGGGTACGTGAGAGCTTTTTAGTTAAAGTTGTCTTTCCACATCCGATTATACCTTCAACCCAAATAACAGGCTTAGGTTTTGACTCAAATAATTTATCTAGATTCGTTTGAAGAGTTTCAACGTCTTCTTCGACCATATTAGACTCACTCGCAGAAAATTATATCGCTCTAAATTTAAAGTTTTATGTTGATAAAATAAAAAATTGATTTTAAATTTCCTTTGTTGAATTGATATTTTTTTTTAACCTTCTTTGTGAATGAAGAAAGTGAAGAGGTCTCAAAAATCAGGAGAATACCAATAGCTTTAACCTGAATATTTAATCAACACATTACTACAATATTTAAAGATTCATGATTTGGTAAATAAATAGTTCAACTTAATTGACCAAAATTTATGGATGATCCACGAAGATAGGAAATAATTGCACTCACAAAAGCAAAAAGTGCAAAAATGAAGAAAGTTTGACCTAGACTTGTGTAATAACTCTGAACGAAGATATTCCCAGATGAAATATTGCTAGGATTATTTAAGATGAAAAATAAGGCAAAAAATGAGGAACTTACAGTAGTCCCGAAAGCAAATCCAATGTTACGAGAGAGCCCAATTAAGCCAGAAACGACACTAACATCACTTTTGGGGGCAGCGTTCATTATTGAAGTTCCATTAGATACAGTAAAGGTGGTTAGTGATCCCGCTGCTAAAGCAGCCAAGGGAACAATTAGAAAAACTATTTCTAAAGTATTAATAGGAAAAATGAGAAACAAAAAAGAGAGAGCTAAAACAAATGCACTTAATAAGATAGCACCGAATGCAGTTGATCGTTTAGCTTCAATTTTTTCAGCTAAAAATCCAGCAAATGGTCCCATAATTGCCATAGCAAAAGGAGGAACTACCATCAATAATCCTGTTTGTGATTGCTTGAAAGAAAGCACTTCCTGATAATAGAATGGTAATAGGAAGATCACACTGTAATAAACCATATAACAAAGAAACGAAGAGATCATTCCAATCAAAATTGTTCGATTTCGCATAATTCGGATGGAAATCATTGGTGTCGGATGGGAAGTCTCAATTCGAATAAAGATTAATCCTCCTATAAAGGATAGAACTAAAAAAATGCTCCCGATAATGTCTCCTTTGAAAAGCATTAAAACTCCCTGAACAAGAGAAAGAGTAACTAAGATAAAAATGATCATCCCTCTGTAATCAAGCTGAACTCTTTTTTTGGGAGTTTCCGGAATGAACCGATGTACAAGTAAAATTCCTAGCAGCCCTATTGGTACATTTATCAGAAAAATACTGGGCCATCCTACAAATTCAGTTAATATTCCTCCAAGTACAGGACCAGAAGAAAGAGCTGAAGCAACTACAAGTGAATTAACTCCTATCGCTCGACCACGAATTGCCGGTTCAATATAAGTGATAACTAATGCCAATCCATTTGCCATGAGACCTGCTCCACCAGTAGCTTGAAAAATACGAGAGATAATAAGAATTTCTAAACTGGGGGAAAAGGCACATAATAAAGATCCAGTTATGAAAATAAGCATTCCCAGTTGGAAAATTAGTTTACGACCATAAGTATCCCCCAATGAACCTCCAATCCCTATTAAAGAAGAAATTATTAAAAGATAAATAATTGTGATCCATCTAATTCCTTCCATATCTGTATTCAAAGCATTAGCGATTGTCAACAAAGAAACATTCACTATTGATCCATCCATGGCCGATATGAATGTGCCTATAGAAGTGATTGGAAGGATCATTCTGAGAGGTATAATAATATTTCGAGAAGAAGATGATCTGCTAGGTTCACTATTATTGGGGTTCATTTAGATCAGATACTCTTTATTTGGAATGAAGGAGAACAGTTGCAGTTGATTTGAAAAGGATTATTCTAGGTCATTTTTTACCTTTGAACTGATAGTAAGAAACAGTATGATATTAAGAGAAGATAAATCAGATATTTACGACTTTAGTGCTGATAGTATACATCTGTAGAAAGAAGGAGGAGTAGATATAAGATTTTATACTTTGAGAAAAAACTGTAAAATGTTTCTAAAAGATGTGTAGCAAGAATATGACCTTTATGCGAGAAAATTTAAATTTAATTACTTGATTCATTGAATATAACCTTTTGATCTCTTCTAATTGCATTAAAGTTTATGTAACACAATGTATTCTACAAAAAACACAATAAAGTGTTTTGATTTTCAAAACGTGACTATTCTTAATGAGATGCTCTTTTTATTTTTTATTAATATGTACGTATGTTATATTTTGGTGGATAGCCAAATAATAAACAACTATTGTACTCTCAAAAAAATAGAAATGCCCACCAAATTCCGATTCAATTCTCGATATTAGAATAATTGATAGGGTTAACTCATTCTGTCAGGTTAATACTTAAAAGAAACAATGAAATTTCTGTTTAAGACTTTTCTTTCAATACTAACCTTTATAAAGAGTTTACTTTTTAAAACTGTATGTCTGTTCATATGTGCATATACACATATGAATCTGATTTCTTAATCTTTTTCACACTAGGTGATTTGGATGCTGAAAAAAAAGATAAATTCTTATGTATTAGTCGCAATAATATTTTTGGGGGTATTTGGGACATTCCAGATTCTACAGATGAATTTAACAAGGTCTACAGCTTTAAGCGATGACGAAATTGTAATCGGAACAACAGATTCAATCATGAGTTTGGACCCAGCCCATGGATATGACATTCTATCTTCAACCATCATGATGCATTTTACCCATGGCCTTATGGAGATGCCAGTTGATTCCACTGATGCTGTAAAAGGTCCTATTGTCGAATCATATACTGTAAGTTCGGATGCAAAAGAATATACTTTCGTACTAAAAACTGGGATATTTTTTAGTGATGGAACCCCTTTTAATGCTTCAGCTATGATCTGGAATCTCAATCGTGCATTAACACTTGGAGGAGACAGCAGTTTTCTATTAACAGATGTTGTTAATAGAACTGAAAAAGTGGATGAAAATACAATAAAGATATTTCTCAATACACCAGACGCCACTTTTTTAAATCGTTTGACGTATCCAATTGGATGGCCAATTAGTACTATTTCACTATCAGTAGATGAAATTGGTGGAGAACCAGATTCTATTCCTGCCGGTTTAGGCCCTTATATCGTTTCCTCTTGGACAAAAGATACCGAAATCATCTTAGACCGAAATCCTAATTACTTTGGAACCGCACCAAAGAACAAGAAAATTATTATCAAATTCTTTAGTGATTCGTCAACCTTGCTTACTGCATTAGAAAATAATGAAGTTGATGTGGCAAATAGACAATTCGGACCTGAAGAAATGACAACAATTCAGAATAATCCCGACCTTGGATTCCAGCTGAAAGAAACTGCAGGTATTCGATATTTAGTTATCAATTGTCTTGATCATCCAGATGTAAGAATCAGAAGAGCAATAGCAGCTTCAGTAAACAGAAGTGAAATAACTGCCACTATCTTCAATAATTTTAATAAAGAACTCTATAGTATGGTTCCTGAAATATTCACAAGTCATATTGATGCCTTTGAAGCTGGGCCGACAATGTCCTATGTCACAGGCAATATGACTGCAGCAGGTTACTCAACTTCAAATAAATATCCCATAGAGCTATCCTATACACCAACACACTATGGTGATACAGAGAAAGACGTTGCAGAATTGGTTGAGCAACAATTAGAAGCAACTGGATATTTTGAAGTGACTTTAATGTCATCAGAATGGGGAACCTTTGTCGAAGCTTTTCTAGCACAAACTATGCCATTCTATCTACTTGGATGGTGGTTCGATTATCCTGATCCAAGTAATTATGTCGCTCCTTTTGTAGGACCAACTCGTTATTCAGCTTACGATTCAAGTGAGATGGATGGATATGTAAACACAATGATAACGGATCCTGATGCAGCTGATAGGATGACAGCAACTATCAATGCTCAAAAAGGTTTTGCAAAAGACGTTCCAGTCGTCCCCTTGTTTACAATGGTATCTCAATTTATAGCATATCAAAAGGGTATAACAGGAGTTTCTTTAGAACCATCTGAAAACATTCACTTTAATTCTATAGAGAAAACTGGAGCAGATGGAACACCAGGATTCGACATTTTCTACACTTGCATAGGAATATTTATCATTGGATCAGTACTTTTATCAAAAAGGAAGAAAAAAAGAGTATAAACCCTCTTTTTTCTCATTTTTTTTAATAGAGTTCAGTGATATTTAATGACGTCTTTGAGAACTTTCTTTATTACAAGAATAATCCTAATATTACCAATGATCTGGATACTTGTGACCATTGTTTTTTTTCTATTGAGAGTACTTCCAGGAGCAAATCCAGTCGCAGTTATGAATCCACAAATACCACCGGAACATATAGAAAGATTAAACGAAAACCTTGGTTTAAATAAACCACTCTTAGAACAATATTTTGATTTCCTAATTCAAGCATTCACACTTGATTTTGGAGAATCTTATCGTACCAACATTGATGTAGTCAAAGAGATCCAATTAGCTTTTGGTCCCACACTAATGCTAGCTTTTTTTGGTACCTTAATTGGAGTTCCTCTTGGAATATTATTAGGAGCTATTGCAGGTACTAATCGTGAGGGATTTAAAGACCATGTAATAAGGCTATATACAATTGGAATATATAGTATTCCGATTTTTCTTGTCGGAATTGCTATGCAGGTGATTTTTTCATATATTCTAGATATTTTACCTCCTTTATCATTAATAAAGGCTGGAGCTACAGAAGATTTCAACCATTACACAGAAATATGGTTAATTGACACAATATTGAGTGGAAGAATTGATTTAACAATAGATATTCTTTTACATTTGATTATGCCAAGCTTAGCCTTAGGAATGTTAATTGCAGGAGTTATAGCGAGACAAGTGAGAACAAATATGATTCATCATATGGAGGAGAATTATGTTCACTATGCCCGATCAAGAGGAATTCCTGAAAGGACGATAAGATATCGATATGTTCTTAAAAATGCTGTTACGCCAATTATCGGCTTAATCAGTTTACAATTTGCATTATTGCTGGCTGGAGCTATACTAACAGAAACAACTTTCAATATCCCAGGATTAGGGAGGTATTTGTATTTAGCTATACAAAATAAAGATTTTCCAGCCGTACAAGGGGCAATGATAATTTTTGTAATTATTGTAAGCATAGTAAGTCTCTTTGGTGATGTAATTTACGCTATATTAGATCCTCGAATTGTTTACTAGATCAATGGAGTCTGTGTAGTGAGAATGGATACTTATCATAAAGAAATCCCCCTCATAAGTCACTTTAGGAAGCTTAAATCTAGTATAATGCATAATAAATCTCTAACAATAGGATTGTTAATTTTTGGAATAATTCTAATAATGGCAATTTTTGCAGATATTATAGCTCCTTATCACTATGCTCAGACTTGTAAAGATTGTGGTCCTGAATATCCCAATTGTCGCTACTGTCCTCCCACGATTCAACACCCATTTGGCACAAATTTACTTGGTCGTGATATGTTATCACGAATAATATATGGTTCAAGAATCGCATTACTAATGGCAATGAGTTCTACTATTGTTGCTTTAGTGATTGGTGTACCATTAGGGATAGTTTCAGGTTATTTTGGAGGAAAAGTAGATAGACTTTTAACTATGACTGCTGATGCTATTTATTCATTTCCATCATTACTTTTAGCAATTACTTTGGCAATTTATCTTTCTGTTTTTGGTGATTTTAAAATAATTGCTGCGGTTGCTTTTAGTACTGCAATAGTTTATGCACCTTCTTATTTTCGAGTAATAAGATCTCAAGTATTACAAATTAAGGAAGAAACTTTTATCAAAGCAGCACAGTCAATTGGGGCAGGAAAACTAACAATTCTCTTACGCTACATTACTCCAAATATATTAGCTTCTTCAATTGCCATAATTCCTTTTAATATGACTGAAGCAATATTAACTAATGCTTCGCTTGCATTTCTAGGTTTAGGAATACAAGCACCAACCGCCGATTGGGGATATGATCTTCAAGATGCTCGAGCACTTTCAAAAGTACGTTTATATCCTTGGTTAATAATGTTTCCTGGTCTAATGATATTTTTACTTTCATTTGCATTATCTCTGATAGGTGATGCTCTTAATGATAAGTTTAATCCCCTTCTTAGGGAAAGAGGATGATATGCTAATGTCAGATGAAAAAATCTTGATAATCAAGGATTTGACTGTCAATTACCCAGTAGATGGAAATATCATAAGAGCAGTTGATAAAGTGTCCCTTTTTTTAAACTCAGGTGAAGTTTTAGGGCTAGTTGGAGAATCAGGCTGTGGAAAAAGTACTTTAGGCTTTGCAATTCTTCGATTACTAAAAGGAGGAAAAATCGAAGAAGGAAATATATTTTTCAAAGGAAATAATTTATTAAAAATGTCTGAAAAAGAAATGCAGAAGATAAGAGGCTCTGAAATGTCTATGATTTTTCAGGCATCACAGAATGCCTTAAATCCTTTACAAAAAGTCTCAGATCATTTCATTGACACACTAAAATTTCATAAAAAATGGAATGAAACTACTTGGACTGAAATAATGCAGCTTATAGATCAATTGGAAATCCCAAAATCTAGATTGAATGATCATCCATTTCAATTCTCTGGAGGCATGCAACAACGAATTGTTATTGCTCTAACATTAATTTTAAAACCAGAATTGATTATTGCAGATGAACCAACTACAGCATTAGATGTCTTAGTACAAGCTAGAACGTTAGAAATCCTTAAAGAATTAATCAAAGATCTAAATTTGACAGTAATATATATTACTCATGATTTAAGCGTTGTTTCGAACATTGCTCATCGTGTTGCAATAATGTATGCTGGTCAAATCGTTGAAATTAGTGATACCTCAATTATTTTTAAAAAACCAGCCCACCCATACACAAAAGCTCTAATTTCTGCAATACCAGATGTAAAGGATAAAGAAAAGAAAAATTTAGCTTTCATTCCAGGTCATCCCCCTGACATGCGAAATCTACCAGAAGGATGTCGTTTTGCTGAAAGATGTCCATATGCAATATCCATATGTGAAAAAACTGTTCTAAAGGATGTCCATCTGACCTCAACGAGTAAATCTGGACATTTAATAAAGTGTTTAATGTATCAGGAAGAATATAGCCACTTATTTAATAATTTCAGTGATAAATATGAACCTTGAGTCATTAATTGAGGTAAAGAACCTTAAAAAGTATTTTCCAGTAGGACAAGGATCTTTTAAACGAATTTTCTCAAAAGAGACCGATTTTGTTCATGCAATCGATGATATCAGCTTCGCTATTAAGAAGAATGAAATTTTCTGTTTATGTGGAGAAAGTGGATGCGGGAAGTCAACAACCGCAAACATACTTGTAGGATTAGATAAACCAACAGCAGGAGAATTCATCTGGGAAGGAATTAGTATTCCATTTAATGAATTAATTCCGAAGAAAAACGACATAAAATCACAAATAATTTTTCAGAATCCATTTTCCTCCCTTAATCCGAGAATGACTCTAGGTGATAACGTACTTCATTCCTTAATTATTCACGACAAGGTACGATACAGTGATACTCAACGGAGAATTAGAAATGCTAAATATTCAGAAATGATTATGGTGATTAGTACTATAATTTCCTCCTTTTTATTTATTATCAGTTTTCTAATAAAAGGACCTCTCGCTAACTTTAGCGCACTTGGAAGCATAATATTATTCTCAATTGCATTGATTCTTTATTTTTACTTTTCTTGGCTTCAAAAAAGCAAAATTCTGGATAAGACAGTCTTAGAAAAATTTAATGAAATAGGATTATCACCTGCAGAACAATTTTATTTTAAATATCCTCACGAAGTCAGTGGAGGGGAAAGACAACGAGTTTCCATTGCACGAGCCATTATCTTACAACCTGATCTCCTGATTGCTGATGAACCAACAAGTATGCTAGATGTTAGCTGCCGTGCAGGTATTCTTGATCTACTAAAATCACTACAAAAAATTCATGGTTTAGCAATACTATTTATTACTCATGATTTAGCCACAGCACGCCATTTTGGAGATCAAGTGGCAATAATGTATGTCGGAAAATTAGTAGAAAAAGGAGATGTCAAAAGTTTATTTTTAAAACCATTACACCCTTATACAAGAGCTTTGATTGAATCTATTCCCTCAACCTCTCTCAGAAAAGGCGATTTCAATCTACCTAAAGGGGAAGTAGCTGATGCAATTCATCCTCCTACTGGGTGTAGATTTCATCCTCGGTGTCCTATTGTGGATTATGAACTTTGTAGTAAAATAGAACCTGAATTAATTGAAAAACAACAAAACCATTGGGTAGCATGTCATTACCCTTTATTGTAAAAGGTGAATTCATGTCTTTTAATAAAAAACGACTAAAACTTCTTCAAGAACAAATGAGACAGCACAAGATTCAATGTTTAGTTCTTCCTTTAGGATATAATTTTCGTTGGTTATTCGGATTTTTAGGGGAACAAACCGATAGATTTACGGTTACTCTAATAGAACAAGAAGGACCCCCTAAATTAATTGCACCTGAATATATTAAAGCTGAATTAAGTGAAAAAATCGGGATTGATGATTGTATTGGGTGGCAAGAAGCTGAAAATCCAATAGATGTCCTAACCAAACAGATTTCATATACTTCTTGTCAATCCATTGCTTTTGACCCAAGAATGTGGTTTTCAGATGTTCATCGCATTGTTCAGAATTTTCAGAAATTTGAATATTGTTCGATTGAAGAGATTTTCAACTCTTTAAGATCAATAAAAGATGAAGAAGAACAGAAATTATTGCTCAAAGCATCACAAAAAACAGTCGATTTAATTATTTCAACTTTAATGGAACTCGAGGTTGGATTAACTGAAACTGATGTGACTTCCATATTTAAGGAAAAATTAAAACCTGAAAAAGATGAAAAATTCTATTTAGAAGTATCTTATGAAGAAAATACTGCTAAGCTTCCTAGCTTTAGTCTAAACACAAAATTAAAGAAGGATAACGTTGTGGTTATTGACGCAGGGGTAACAATCGGGGACTATTGGGGTGATATCACAATTACATCAGTTTTTGGGAAAGCGAGTAGTAAATTTAAAGAAATATACAAAATCGTAAAAACTGCAAATTCCTTGGCTAAACAAGCAGTTATTGAAAATAAACGAGCTTGTGAAGTGGATGAGGCTGCACGAGCTTATATAACAAAAATGGGTTATGGAAAATATTTTACTCATCGAACTGGTCATGGAATCGGATTAGAAATCCATGAAGAACCATATATTGTCCAAACAAATCCTAATCCAATAATTAATGGCCATACTTTTACGATAGAACCTGGAATTTATCTTCCAAGAAAATTTGGGGTAAGAATTGAGGACGATATTATTAAAACTGAGGATGGTATTCTAACGAGCATCGTTCCTCGCGAAGATCTATTGGAAATTTGAGTCACAATTATCTAAGCTTCAAGTATCTTATTTATCATTAGGATTTTTCTTAATTCCTCTATTTTGGAAGAATAAAAGTCATCTATTTGACAAAGAAAAAGTTTCATATATTCTAATACTTCATTAAAGTCTTCTCCTCTCTCTAATGTAGGAAATTCATCCTGATCACCAAAAAATTTTACAAGAAAATCACTATAATATATTTGAAGTTCGCTCATCAATTTAATAGCCTTTTTTTCTTCATTGCGATTATCTGGACTAAACCCTAGCTCTTTGAAAACTTCTAAAACTCTTGGTAAGAAACCATTGAGATAAGGAATTTCTCCTGGTTGCGAGGCAATCATACGTTCTTCCTCTTCACTTAAAAGAAAAAGGGAATTGGTAGAAATTGCTGTGAATTTTTTAATAACGTATTTTTGGTCTCCTTTGCGAACCTCCTCCTCTAAAACAAACCCAGCCTCACATAGTTTCTTTAAATGACGATAGATAGTACTAATATCTTTATCCAGTATTTCAGCTATTTGATCAGCACTAAGTGATCCTTTAGCTTTCAATAAATTCCAAATTTCCCATCTAGCCCGTTCAACTACAACTTGAACAATTTCAGGATCTTTGATAATTCGCAAATCATTCCCCAACTGCTTAATATTTGAAAATTCTTTTGATTTCCAAAAAATATAAACAAGGATATCTATACTAGGCTCCTTTTTTCTATTTAAATGTTTTTTCTAAATCTAAAAAGTAAGTTCTGAAGGAGGATTAAGATGAACAAGAATTTTTGAATTTCTACTATTGAAAATATCTCTATTAAGTAAGATTAAGGCCTATTTTACTTATTCTAAGATTTAATGAGAAAAAGGAAGCATAGAATAGATCTGCCTTAGATAGAACAATGTGGCAAAAAATATTTTCATAACTTTCCCTAACAAAGGCTTCTTAATCCATTAATTTTTCAACTCATAATAACTAATCAATAGACTGAAGAGATCTTTGAAATCTGTTTTTTTCCAACACCAAGTTTGATTTTCATAATGAAAAAATGTATCCAATTATGGACTTATCTAATCTAGTTGGAAACCTAAGATCAGAACATATTTTTTTATTCTGAATAAGCAGCTGATTTATTTTCTAACCAATTTTAAATGGTATTTGTTATATTAATATAAGAATTCATTTTTTAGATAAAAATTAGTCCTATATTAAACACCAGATTCATTAATTCAATCTCAATGCAGAAAAATCTATAGAAATGAAATAAGATGGGGAAGTTTATGCAAGCACTTCGATTTCATGCTAGTATACCAAGATATTTAACTACAAAATTATTGGGAAAAATAACTCCTTTAGCCTATTATAACTTTTTTTCTCCAACAAAGCTGGATAATATCCCAGAGCCTGAAATCTTACCTGGATGGGTGAAAGTTAAGCCAATTCTTACTGGAATCTGTGGATCAGATATAAATACGATTTTACTTCAAGAAAGTCCTTTATTAGAACCGCTTTGTTCCTTTCCATCAGTTTTAGGACATGAAAATGTAGGTATTATATCAGAAATAAGCCCAGAGGTAAAAAATATCAAAAAAGGGGATCGAATAAGCTTAGATCCGATCCTTAGTTGTCGTGTCAGGGGGATTTCCCCTCTATGTCAGAATTGCACAAATGGTGATTTTGTCCTCTGTAATAATTTCGATAAGGGAAATATCAATCCTGGATTCGATATTGGGTGGTGTAATTCAACTGGTGGAGCATTTAGTTCGACATATCTAGCTCATCAGACACAGGTGTATAGGGTTCCTGAAAATGTAAGTGATCTAAATGCAGTATTAGTGGAACCATTCACAATTGGCCTTCATGCAGTTATAAGGAATTTTCCTAAAGACTCTGATACAGTTATAGTAATAGGAACAGGAGTAATAGGATTAATGGTTCTAAGTGCTCTACGAGCCTTAGGAAGTAAAGCAAAAATTATTGCCCTAGATACAAATGAAGAACGAGGAAAATTAGCGGTTGAAAAAGGAGGAGCAAATAAGTTTGTTAAAGTTGGAAAGTATTATTATAATTCTCTTGCTAATGAATTAAAAATAAGAAAGTATAAACCAATTTTAGAGAAAAAACCATTACCAGTGGGTGGAGGTGCTGATATGATTTATGAATGTGTGGGATTATCAAATACCATTGAGGATGCTTTACGTCTAACAAAGGCAGGGGGAAAACTAGTATTGATTGGAAATCCCCATAGGATCAATGTGGATTGGTCACTAGTTTGGGCACGGGAACTACAAATAGTAGGGTCATTTGGATCCTGTATGGAAACATATAAGTCAAAAAATGAACATGCATTTGATATTGCTTTACGAATGCTTAGTAACAAAAAAGTTGACCTTTCATGGATGATAACGCATCATTTTCGTTTTCCAAGTGAATACAAGAAAGCATTGAAATACTCAATGAAAAAGGATAAGTATCATGTTGTGAAAGCAGTTTTTACATTCGAAAATGAGTAATTTTTTAGTACCTTTGCCAGTCAATAGATTCAGATTTTCCTCAGAATTTTCTTTTAAATCCAATTATTACTTTTTAACTTAATCTAGACATCCTTCTAACCAGATACCTGCTAAAGTACTAAAATCAGGTGGTACGAGATTAATTTCTCTATCAATAACAAAGTCAATAACTGCGGGTTTGTCCGATTCCTCTGCAGCTTGTAAAGCTGATCTGATTTTAGATGGTTCTGTAACTCGAATTCCGAAGCAGTCCATTGCTTGAGCTATTTGATCATAACGAACATCAAAAAAGTCTACACCAATATATCGTTCATTGTAAGCTACTTTTTGACCTGCTTTAATCATACCATATGCACCATCATTCAAAATACATACAGTAAAATGAAGCCCTAGTCGTCTCGCTGTTTCTAAATCTTGAACATTGAACATAAATGAACCATCACCCATAATAGCAAATACCTTTTTGTTTGGTTTAGCTAATTTTGATCCAATCGCATAACCAATTCCAACACCTAGATGTCCAGAATCACCTGCCCATAAAAAGGTTCGTGGTTCATACACACGATTTAAGTAATGACACCAGATACCTGTATTTCCTCCGTCAACGATTGTAATGGCATCTCTTGGGAAAAAATCTCGAATCTCCTTTATAGCTCTTAAAGGATGTAAAGGTGTTTTATTTGATCGTCCTAAAGCTTCATACTCATCTAACCAAGATTTTTCAGTTGCTTTATATTCAGCTAAGATCTCTCGCTTTTCAAACTGGTTCATTTTTTGTTTTACAATTGCGAATAATTCACTGATTGTAAGTTTAGCATCACCAACAATCCCTAATTCGATTTTAGTATTTAATCCAATATTTTGAGGATCAATATCGATTTGAATAATTTTACTTTCTTCATTCCAAAATGGGGGACGTCCCCAATTCTCCATATCTCCCATACGTCCACCAATTAGCACAATTACATCTGCACACGATTGTGCAGCAATTGCTCCATAGCTAACTGGAAGCAGAAGTAAGGGATGATCATCAGGTAAAATACCACGGGCAAAGACACTTGTAGTCACAGGAATCTGAAGATATTCTGCTAAAGCGCTAATTTCAGGCGAAGCATTCGCAGCAAGCCCCCCACCTCCAACATGAATAATTGGATTTTCAGCGTGTAAAAGTATTTCAACGGCTTTTTCAAGCACTTTCGGTGGAGCAGAAGGGTTAGTAAGGTGGCGATACTGGTGAGGTTCAAGTATTGGACGATTTAATTCATTTATTTCATTTTTTGAAAATAAAACATCTGAGGGACAATCTATTAGGACGGGGCCAGGTCGTCCAGAAACCGAGGCGCGAAATGCCCAATGAATCAATTCAGGGATACGTTTCCAGTGGGAAAGAACCGCTTGCCATTTAGTAATTGGTTTAAACAGATTGATTTGATCAAGATCCTGTGTCATGCCATGGGATGGATAAATATTCCATGTTTGATTTTGAGCACAAAGAATAATCATTGGAATGCTATCAGCATGAGCAGCATACACCCCAGGAATGAGATTAGCAGCTCCAGGCCCAACTGTACCTAAACAGACACTAGGTTGCCCTGTAATACGAGCCCACGCATCAGCAGCATTCGCAGCAGACTGTTCATGCCGATAACTAACAAAGTTGATGGATTCATCATTGTAAATGGCATCAAGGATTGGATATAATTGATCTCCAGGAATACCGTGAACGAATTTGACATTTTCTTTCTTTAAACAGTTAACGATTACTTCTCCTCCAGTCATTTGTACCATATTAATCATCTCACCAATTAAAAATTACTCAACTAAGTAAAATTCTCTACTCAAAAAGATATTCCTAATAATTGGCCAAGATCCAAAATTAAAGTATAATTAGAGGTAGCTAATAAATATTCGATCAAGGTTGAAAGTAAAAATTCTCATAAAACATAACTAATTTACAGTTATAATTTGACGTAATCAAGCACAATACTAATAATAGCCTAAGTTCTTTTATTATTGAACTTACAATGAGTTATGTATGTTAGAAAGTGAAAAAAAATGACGATTAAAACCAAAATCACAGAAAGTTTGGGAATTAAACACCCAATAATTGCAGCTCCTATGGGGCCATTTTACACCACAGAGCTCACAATAGCAGTTAGTAATGCAGGAGGATTAGGCGTCTTAAGTCATATCGGATTAGCAGAAAAAGACCCCGTAGAAGAAATGAAGAAAGATATGTTGCATGTTGTTGAACATACCGATAAACCTTTCGGGTTTAATATCCGAACATCACGTATGGAACCATATGCTTCAGTTTTATGTCATGATATTCCAAAATTCATCATGGAAAATCCTAAACTCAAGGAGCAATGTATGTATGCGCTAACAAGTGCAGGTTCAGCTAAGACATTACCAAGTTCTTCAACGTTCCAAAAATTGAAAGAAGAATCAGAGATAAAACATTTTCACGTGGCTCCTGCATTGTGGCTAGCTGAAAAATGTGTTTCAGCAGGTGTTGATGGTTTAGTTGTTACTGGTGGAGAAGGAGGAGGACATCAATCCTATGAAATGGTTAGCACTCTAGTTTTACTTCAACAGGTGCAACAAAAATATCCTGACTTTCCAATAGTAGCATGCGGTGGGTTTGCAACTGGTGAAGGACTCGCAGCAGCATTAGCATTAGGAGCAGGGGCAGTTGCTATGGGATCAAGGTTTATTGCATCAAAAGAAAGCGAATTTCATGAAACTTACAAGAATGTTGTTCCTCCAGCCCACGCTCAAGATACAACGATGGCCACAGGAGTATTCGGTCCTATACGACTTTGGAAGAATAAATATGCAATAGAACATGTAATGATTGGTTCTAAAGAAGAAAAACTGGCTCAAGAATCAACATTGAGTGCAGATGATATAATTGAAACTATGAGAGCTTATGAATTAGCTTACAAAGGAAATATTGATGATGGGGCTGTTCTTCTTGGACAAAGTATTGGTTTGATCGATGACATTGAAAGTGTAAGTAATATTATAGAAAAGACAGTAAAAGACGCGGAGGCTGCATTGAAACGTGCAACAGGTCTTATTATCTAAATATAATAAAATAATCAAAGAAAAAAGAGTAGACTAAAGATTCAGTTTCCAATTGATTAAAGATTCAATTAAATTCTTCCTAGATAATTCACCATTTGTATGCATTTCTAGAAAATCGTCTTCCCCAAACATTATACTTTCAATTTCATCTACTGACTTACCTAGGGCATATAGTCCTGAAACGGTTTGATATAGTGACTCTATCTCAGTTAAACGGTCTAGGATAAAATCTTTCCCATAAATGACCTCTTTCCCGCTCGAAAAAAGTTGTAAATGATCCATATGACTTATAAAATTAAATAGCTCTTTAATTGAGTGATAAATCACAGAAATATCTTCTGATATATTTGAACTTTTTCCAAAAAGCCGTTTATACTTCAGCTGGATCCCATCTGCTACAAAAACCCATTGTTTTTGATTTTCAATAAATGCTACTTGGTCGGGAGCATGCCCAGGCATCGGAAATGATTCAAACATAAATTCCCTCGTCTTTGTATAAATTGTCTTGGGAATTTGTTCAGCTTTAATGGGGAGCACTTTTTCCCCCCATGCAATTTTTCGATATAATGGATATGTAAAACCATTTTTAAGAACTGGTATACCCTCTGAACTAGCATAAACAGGGATGTTATATTTTTCTTTTACTAAATAAGCTCCACCAGAATGGTCTTCGTGAGTATGAGTTAAATAACAGGCTTCAATGTTGTTAATACCAATTGATTTAAGGAATTCTTCGAACTCTTCTACCCCTCCTGGAGCTCCTGTATCAATAAGAATACCATCAATATAATAACATGACGTCCAAAAAGGAGAAGTAAATATTTCATGATCAGACGCCCAACACCATTCCTGAATCTCCCCATTGCTATGGGAAATATATTTGGTTACCATTTTGAAGCTACCAATTGTTAAGTGCGTAATATTGATTTAAATCAATTAATGTTAATCCATCTCTAATTTTCACTTCGGGTCATTTTATAGACTACAGGATGAATCGCATCAGGGCAACTTATCGAAAAAGTATTTGGGTCTTGTGGATCATATATATTTTTTCCCCCATAAGCCAGTACTAATAAATAAGGATGAAGAACAGAGAGAGCGGAGGGACACATTTTGTTTCGATCTTTAGGGTATTGGAAAACATTTCCAATCTGAAATCCACGGGAACATTTTCCATTATTATGAATATTTGTTATTTTTATAGTAATTTGGGGGACTTTAGGTAATTCATCATCTGTTGGTAACATTTGTATCACAATTATTCAGCTAATACTTTCTAAATCACAAAGAAAATTTCAAATATTAACAGCTTAGGAAATAATTATTTCTTCCCAATAAAAAATAGGATTGATGCACTGGTAATTCCTTTTTCCTGAATTTGTGTCTTAATCATTTCTCCCTCTTTTCTCAATTTTTGTATATTAGGATGATCTTTTA
>NZ_CDLCQJ010000151.1:0-2139 GCF_975850365.1 Candidatus Hodarchaeum mangrovi
GAGGTTCCTCCATTAAAAGTTCCTGTTGCACAGGCAGCTAAAAAATATAATCCATTCTTACCGAAAGTTTCAAATTCAATGGACGTTGAAATAAACATTTCCGATTCTAAACTATCCACTCCCCAATCAAATAAATTATCACCATCTACATCTTCAGTGAAAATACTTCTATACATTTCCTCTTTTGATCCATGAGCATCTATCTGTACTACCCCCGCACCTGAATTAATAAACCTAATTAAATTTTTTTCAGATATCGGATAATCATAGTCATAATCAGTTGTTTTTACTCCTTCAGTTTCCCCAAGCATCACTGAATTCCAATGAGAAGGTATAACATTAGTTTTGAGCCAATTATGATTCCTATTAGTATCAAATTCTTTCCAATCTTCACTATCTAATTGATTATTACCGTTAGAGTCAGAATTAAAATTCGCAAAAGTACCACCAAACAAAGCTGTATTCATCCATGAACCAATTGGAGGATTTTTTTCATAATCAATTATTCTTGCAACTAAATTAATCATTTGATCTTCATTATCAGCAGGTAATCTTCCAACATAAACCTCTGGTTCCCATTCTGTACCAGTTACAATACTGTCAATTTCTGAATCACTACTCAACCAATCATTATCTAAATTCCCATAATAATTATCACAACTGACAGTTAAACCATCTACTAACAAACTTTTAGTAGGAATAATATATTCCCCACCAGCTAAAACAACCCAATTTGTTTCATTATTTAGGTAATAATCTTGTATGCATCTTCTAATCTTTTCTGCTAAAGAATTCCCCTCATATTTAAGAGAGATAATCTCAGTTGTTTCTATATGAACCATTAATCCGCGTTGAGATTTCCAATTGACTAAAGGCTGTAATTCATCTAAAAACTGATCTGTAGAGATTATCAGGTAGTCAATTATATTTGGAGTAATTAACGATTCATCATTTTGAAAAACTTCATTTCCTTGGGTAATTATAATATTCCCAAACAACGTCGATTGATAAACAAAGAAAATAAGTAACAAAGAACACAAAAATTTTGATTCCCCTTTATCTATTCCCATATTATTTCCCATATGATTAGAAAAACTTCATATATAAATGAATACTAAGTAATTTCTATTTAGAAAGTAAAATCTGATGACTCTTAGATGTTATTACACTAGTATTTCTGATTCTAATGAATGAGTAGTGCTTGTGAACCCAGCCCTCTAAAATGAAAAAGTAAATGTTAAACTATTCTCAAACGCCAACGATCCACGTAGTGTGTTACATCAGGAGTTTGTGAACCACTGAATCCTCTGTTCAGAACAGAGAGGGGACTCATATCCTCCTCTAAATTTTTTCAATAGACTATACTAGAACTTCCAACAAATAGGATGATATTATTTTTAGTAATATCGTAAAAGGTTTGTATGGATCGAAAAAGTATAGAAGTAGAGTAGGGGCAATTCGATCCAAACTAAAACTTAGCCTTTAATTTATCTGCAAGTTTTTCTGGAGGAGTAAGAACTATTTCGGTTCCAAGCAATTTCTGGAGGAAATAATCATCTGTTCGATAGTTCTTGTATACATTAGCTCTGGATATTATTCGTATATTAGACCAAAACCAATCAGTTGTTTCACCCATAGGGCCAGAATAGATAACAAAATTAAATGTTGAATATCCTTCCTCTTCATAGAATTTTAGAATTTTTGAAATACCTTCTCCTAAAGCTTTGGCCTCTGAGTGGGACAGTCCTAGAAAATTACTTTTTTCCCCAATGATCCCTTGTACTTCATTATTTCCTAAAGGAGAAAACGTAGCAATCCATTCTATCTCCCCAGTTTTCCCAATATAGCGTTCTCTTGCTTTTTTTTCCACAGAAATCAAATCATTCCAGAAATTTGACTGGTTTTTCTCAAAGTATTGCAAAGAACCCTCAAACATATTCTTAAGGTAAGTATAAGGGACATCCCCGCCTAAAACTTGCATATGTGGGTGAATAACACTAGCTCCTGCAGGGAATAAGTAATTACAATTTATTGTCATATATTTTGCAGAGCTGTTTGCATTAAACGCACTTTTAACAAATTTTAAGCATGCCTGAATTCCATTAGCTAGAATCTCTGGAGAAAAGTCTCTTAAGTTCA
>NZ_CDLCQJ010000152.1:0-5298 GCF_975850365.1 Candidatus Hodarchaeum mangrovi
AAAGAAGTTTCTTTTGATCAGTTACTAGAATTTTCTTTTGCTTTTTTCATAATTGTAAAAGTATTCTAAATGAAAAAAAGGTAATATAGGAGAGAATGTCTAGATAAGGTTTTTATGTAAGCATGAATTAAATACAAGTAATAAAGGAAATTACATGCCAATTTGAAAGAAAAATCATTAGATGAAATTTATTTCTAGAATTTGTATTAAACAGTCTAAATGGATTGAATAGAAATGGCAAAAATCGGGAATAGACTAGCATGTGATAAATGTGGCAGGATAGAATCATCAAAGTTGAAAGTATTTCCTCTTGTAAAACCTACTGAAAAAATGAATCATATTTGTGAAAATTGTAGACAACAATTATATTATGATAATATTACTGTTGTAACAAAGAATGATTAAAAAATTTAAATTATCCTCAACATCTATCATTATACAGAATTGGATTTTGGTTTTTAAATGAGTAAGAAGAGCATTCTCAGGCTATAATACATCTATTTTAAGATAATTTTATGGATATCAGTATAAATAGCTCCTTGTGGTGTTAAATCACTCTTCTTTAGTATTACTTCTGTAATTATTTGAGTTCCAAAACTTGTTTCCTGGTTCTGTTTGATATGCTCCTGAAGGTTTAATTTATTTGGAGGACTTAATTTTGAAATTCTTGCCAAAGTTAAATGAGGTGAAAACCCTCTTTTTTCTCGTAAAAATCCTTCCTCATACATTAAATCTTCTATTTGAGCTGATAACTTTTTAAGTCTCTCAGCTCCCTCTGAAATTCCTATCCAAACTACTCTCATATAATTCAAACTAGGAAAACAACCCATACCCTTTAATTGGATGTTAAATTGAGGGGAATTGATTTTCTGAAGTTGATTTTTTATTTTCTCGATTTGTACATCAGAAATTTCTCCTAGAAATTTCAATGTCAAATGTATTTGTTTAAGTTTACTAGTACGGATTCCAAGCTTGGAAAGGATAAAAATTTGAGCCTCAAGAGAGTTTAAAATAATAGGATCATTAATTTCTACACAAATAAAGGTTCTTACCATATGTAATTCCACCAGAGTAAAACTTAGAAAGAAATTTAATTTAAATTGTCATTTTAGGTGAATTTTAACAAGGTTTAAGAATTTCGGTTAGATAAATATTTTAAGAAATGTAGGTTCAGAATATTAAGTTTTATTTATTTAGACTAATTGTGGAAGAAACATTGGTTAAATGGTCTATATCCAAGTTGTTCATGATAAGTTTTGGGTCACTGCTTCTAATCACAGGAGGATTATGCCTGTTAAAACTTTTAAATGATCCTTTATGGCCAGGTTATTGGTTTTTCTTTTCACTTTCTCTATTAATCCCTGGAACGATATTTTTTATTTCAGGAATCCTCTATGACCCTAATTATAAGAAAAACGAAAAAATTATCAGTCAGAAACAGGCACTAGATGAAGTAAATGCAAGAGTTATACAGATAAAAACTAAAGGGGGATTTTAATAAAACTCGAGGTCTTGTTTTGAACGAAGATAACTTTCTGGATACACCAATTTATTATCAAAAGACAAAAATTTCTCATTTTGTACCAAAAGCTGCAAGAGTAAGTTATCTCCAAGTACCTAAATTACAACTATTAGATGATTTCAAAAAAGCTTTAATTGAATCCCTTAGAAACCCAAATAACACATTTAGTTTAGAAAACATGATTACTTCGACCTATCGTGTTGGTAAACCCATTGTAATATTAATTGATGACCATACTAGGCCCAATGTTCATACACGGCTACTATTACCGATCTTGAAGAAGTATTTATTGGAATTTGGAGTTAAACGAAATGATATTTGGTTATTAATAGCAACAGGAACCCATATTCCCCCAACTCCTGAACAGATTAAACGGAATATTTTAGGATCATTATTTGAAGATTGGAAAGATTATCTTTGGATTCATGATTGCGATGATATTGATAACCATGAGTACTTGGGAGAATCGTCTCTTGGAACACCAATATTAATTGATAAACGTACACTTGGAAGCAGTATTATTATACCATTAAGTGATTCTGAATATCATTATTTTGCTGGAGTAGCTGGTTCGGTAAAACTTTTTGTGCCAGGAGTAAGTGCAAGAAAGACTGTTCGCGTAAATCATTCACGAATTTTTGATATAGAAACTGGATTTCGAAAAGAATGTCAGATGGGAAATATTGAAGGTAATATAGCAATAGGAGATATTCGGGAAATAGTGCATATTCTTATCAAAAAACATGGACTCAAAGTCTTTGTAATAGATGCAATTTTACATAATGGAAATTTTATTGCTATAAATTCAGGTGATCCACTTAGTATTCATGAAAAAGCGCTCCAAGAATTATCTAAAATACGAAATGTCCCTATACATGAAAAAGCTGATATAGTTATTGTTTCTAAACCATCTGTGGATTTCTATCAAGCTGGAAAAGGAATAAATGCTGCAAGTCACGCAGTAAAACAAGGAGGAACAATAATTCTTTTAGCAGAATGTTCAGAGGGATATGGACCTGCTGATTATTTTGAAACTATGGAAAGGGTAAAAAACCTTTCTTTTAAAGAAGCAATGCAGTGGGTAATTAAGAATAAATGCTCTGAAAACACCTTTGAGATTGGAATTCAAAATGCAGTGGATATTTTCCGTATATTACAGCTCACAGAGGGTCATATTTTTGTTATATCTCAAATGAATACAGGGGAACTTCAGGATATATTTCGAGTATCTGCTCTTCCTTCTTCTTCCCCGCAAGAAGCACTCAAGCTATTTATTGAAAGATTCCTTAAGAAAAATCCCAAGGCATTAATTTATGTATTTGAAGATTACAATATTCTTCCAATTCTTACTCCGTAGAAATCCTAAGGAAAATGTGTACTTCATAATAATTAAAAAGATAACCTTTGTTATTTTCTTCAAGAGGTGAAATGATAAGGTGCAAAGGTGGAAATGGTTTTGTATCTCAATTTTATTAGTGGTAATCTTTGTAAATAAATTTGATTCTGTTCAAGGATCACCAAATTCATTAATTCCAATAATTGAGTCCCCTGTTTCTGAAATCCACTCCCTTGTTGGACTTGCCTTTAATCTAAGTTTTGTAATCATAGATGATGATCCTAGGAATTATTCATTGCAACAGGGAGTCCAAGGACAACTAATATCTACAGGTTATATCGAATCTCGATTTCTTGAATTTGAAATAAATTACGTGCCATTAGGTAACTATAGCTATACATTATATGTGATGGATTATTCTGGAAATACGGCAAATAAGACAATTCTTGTATATATTGAATTAGAATCTGAAACTACTTCTGAATCATATCCCACAGAACCAGTAAAAGCCACAAGCTTTGAATTTCACTTTATTTTACTTGGTTATCTTTGTTTTATCTATATAATGCGGAAACGAAGGTAGTAAGTGACTCAAGTGAGAATCCAAGGAAGCAAAAATGTAAAAATTTTCATTTTCCTGATTCTAACAACCAGTTTTTTGACAGTTTTTGATAATAAGAATATTAATGACAACAAATTGATATTCAAGAATATTATTACCTCTACACAAAATTGGAACTCATTTAATCTTGGAATAGATATTCAAGAGACTATTACTGGAGTTGTAAACATCTATAATAAGTCAGAAAGCATAAATAATTTTATTATTGGTTTTAAAACTCAAATCTTAGGATATCAAAGTTCTAGTACTTCTAATGAGCAGAAATGGAGTCTTTTCATAACTTCAGGATATATTCGTGCAATAATCAGAAATTCTCTTCTTAATTCTCAAATAAGTGGGGCATATATTTCTCTTTCAAATGGCACAATTCTTTCTATCTCAGGAACAGGAAAAATTCTTTGGCAAAAAGATATTAGTAATAAAACATTATCTTCACTTGGTCTAATAGCTATAAACAATAGTGAAGATCATTATATAGTTACTGGAGGAGATGAGAAAAGGCTCTATTGGCTTAATTCCAGCGGAAATATTGTTAAAAATAATTCAATAAATTCAGAAATAATAGCTTTAAAGACACTTGGGGAGAATGCGCTTGTGGGAACACTCACGGGAGATATTTACGCATATAAAGGATTAGATTTGGCATGGAACTATTCGCTTGGATTAAATCCAGTTTTGGGATTAAATTTTAATGAGCATATTGTTGTTGCATATAGTTATGACCATGACATTATATTCTTGAATCCGATAACAGGAATTCGTGTTTTCCAATTATCTTTAGGAAATTTGTTGATTGATTCAATCTATTTTGATTCTAATAATACAGATTATGTTTACATGGCTGCAAGTTCAGGAGAATTATTAGCAATCCAGATTTCAACTCAATTAAAGACATGGAGCTCATTAGTTTACCCTACTACCCTTAGTTTTTGTGAATTTACTGGAGATCCAAACATTGATCTGATTGTTGGAACAAAAGGTGGATCAGTTATAGTTTTTAACCAAACAATTGGAGTTTCAATAAGCGATCAGGATTTAATTCTAGGCCAGGTAGAAATTTCATTGATAATACCCTTTCAATATAATAATGATAATATTACTGATCTTTTAATAGGTACTTTGAGGCGAGGATTGTGGGTCGTTGAAGGAAAAGATCTTACTTCACCAAAATTTTTGGAAATATCTTTAGAACTTGTAACATATAATAGTTTCAATGTTCAAATAGTTGTGAATGAAAAGGTTAGAGTTGTAATCCGTTATGGAATAGAATCACTTGATCAAGCAATATCAAAAAATGAATACCAATTTAACCATACCATGTATCTCGTAAACTTGCAAGCAGAATCAAACTATTTTATACAGATTGAGATTTGGGATCAAGCAGATAACTCAGCTATATCCGAGATCTATAAAAAAGAGACTAAAACACCTCCTTTTCCATTTTTATTTGTGATTATTTTGTTAATAGTAATATTAGTAGTATTTAGTGCTATATCAGGCTTTTTCTATTATCGAAAGCGAAAAAAACATCAAGCATACTTGAAGGGGGTAGCTGCGCAAGAGAAAAATCACTATACTGAAGCTATTAAATATTATAGCAAAGCCCATGCTAGCGAAAAAATACTCGAACTTGTAAAAAGCATTTTGCATAACCCTGATTTAGCAATAGAAGCAGGGGAAATAATGCAAATGAAAGAAGTTGAAGGATACCTTTCAATTGCACATGACTTAATACAAGAAGAAAAAAAATTAAGAAATAATGAATAAATGCTTTTAGAGGATTTTCCATACCTTTTAACAAAAACTAGGATAAATAAA
>NZ_CDLCQJ010000153.1:0-11386 GCF_975850365.1 Candidatus Hodarchaeum mangrovi
GAAAATATGATTTATGGTAATATTATCTACAAGAATTATTCAAAATCAAATAAGAAGTAGATGAAAAGTGACGGAATCACTTAACTTTGAAAGACGTGAAATTGTCAAAGAACCCTCTACGGATAGAATTCGACAATTACGTGATAAATATTTATCAGAACCTTTGATCGTCGATCCTGAGTATATCTATTATTATATGGAAGCACATCGGAAAACTGATGGTATGAATGTACTAGGAAGAAGAGCTGAATGCCATGCCTATGCTTTAGAAAATATGACACCAGTGATCAGAGATAATGAGCTTATTGTTGGAAATAAGACAAGATTTGTCCGTGGAGCCATTCCTTATTGTAATTATGCTTCTGCTTACATTCAGAGAGTTTTTGAAGAAGAACAACAAGAAGCTCAGGATATTGTGACAGATTTAGGAGAAGGAGGTGGTATTGCCAAAGGAAGAGAACTTGCTAGGTCAGGAGAATTTGAACTTTTTTCTCATAAATTTCTTATATCTAAAAATGATAAAAGTAAGCTGAAAGAATGTGCAGAATATTTTAAAGACAAAAATATGCAGGATTTAGGTGATGCTTTATGGAAAACGACATTTTCTGAAGCAGATTACATCGAAAAGGGTTGGGAAGCAGTATTATATACAGCTCCCCATGATCCTGCTCCAGAAGGAAGATATGTTCTTGATTTCGAGTCAGCATTGAATGAAGGATTTTTAAAAATCATTGAAAGAATAAAAATCAATATTTCAAAAACACGAATAACTGACTATAAATCAGCAGAAAAAATATATTTTTGGAGGTCTGGAATAAGAGTACTAGAAGCAACAATTAATTGGGCTAACAATTATGCTAAAGAAGCAAAGAGATTAGCGCAAACAGAGATGGATCCAAAAAGAAAACAAGAGTTATTTATGATTGCTAATACTTGTAAATTGGTACCAAAATATCCACCTCGAAACTTTAAGGAAGCTATCCAAGCTTTTTGGTTTATTTACCTAGCTGGTCATATTGAGGGAGCTCATCTTGGATATTCACCTGGAAGATTTGACAGGTATATGTATTATTTTTATAAGAATGATACAAATATTTCTGATGATGATGTACTAGAGTTACTAGAAGCATTACGTATAAAAATGACCGAAATAGAATATATGGCTTCATTCTCTTGGGAGGGCCTTGGATCAGGAAACTTATTTCAAAATATGATTATTGGAGGGACAGATGAAAATGGAAGAAGAGGTGATAACGAATTATCGATGTTAATTTTGCAAGCAGCTATTAATTGTCAAACTATACAGCCTACCTTATCAATATGGTATGATGATTCTCTTAGTGAGGAATTTCTTTTAAAAGCAGTTGAATGTGTAAAGACGGGATGTGGTTTCCCAGCTTGGTTTAATCTTAAGATATATATCCAACATGAATTACAAAAATCTGGATTACCAGTTCCTGTTATTAGGAAATATGCAGCCATGGGAGGATGTACTGAACCAACTATGGAAGGGATGAGTTATGGAATTGTTCAACCAGGATTTATTAATCATGGGAAATTACTTGAATTAGCGATGTATGGAGGAAAAGATCTACGTACAGGTTTACAATTCACTGAAACAAAGATTCCTCAAAATTATGAAGAATTAATTGAGGCCTATAAGACTCATTTAGAAATAGCTATACAAAATTGGCAATCTTACTGGAACATTGTTATGGCAGCTCATCGACAGACCTGTAATCTAATTTATTCTTCCGTTTTAATCAGAGATTGTATAGAAAGAGGTTTATCTCTTGATGATGGTGGTGCAATTTGTAATGAAGTACCGACTACTCTTTCCACAGGAATGGTCAATGCTGCAAATTCTCTTGCTGCAATAAAAATGCTTGTAGAAGATGAAAAATTATATTCCATCTCGGATATCATGGAAGCTTGTAAAAATAATTTCAAAAACAACGATGATATGAGAAGAAAAGCTCTTGATGCTCCCAAGTGGGGGAATAATAATGATTATGTTGATGAGATCTTTGTTGATCTCTTTAATACTTATTGTGAATTCGTAAAGAATGGGATTAATTATTTAGGTAAACCATATGATCCGTCAATGTTAGCGATTAGTACTCATACACCATTTGGAAAAGTAACTGGAGCAACTCCTGATGGAAGGCTTTCAGGAGTGTCATTATGTGATGGAGTAACCTCACCATTCCCCGGAACTGATCTTAATGGGCCTGTTGCCACAATCTTATCAGCAGCGAAAGTTGACCATACTAAGATACGAGGTGGGCTTCATAATATGAAATTCCATCCTACTGCTCTAAAAGGAATTTCAGGTTCAAAAAAATTAATTTCCTTGATTAAAACATATTTTGATTACCTTGGTTTTCAATTACAATTTAATGTGGTTGATACAAAGATGTTAAGAGACGCTCAAAAAAATCCAGACAAGTATCGCGATTTGATTGTTCGTGTTGCTGGATTTAGTGCTTTCTTTGTTGAGTTAAGCAAGTCCATTCAAGACCAAGTTATTGAAAGAACTGAAATAATGCTTTGATGACATTGGCACGAGATTTAATAAATCATTTATCCTTCAAAAATGAAGAAACAATAATTTTTAATATACAAGATTATTGTGTAGATGATGGGCCTGGAATAAGGACAGTTATTTTTTTTAAAGGTTGTTATCTTCGGTGTTCTTGGTGTTCGAATCCAGAAAGTCAATTATTTGATCCAGAAATAATTTATTTTAGGATTAAATGCAAAAAATGTAGGAGATGTGAAAACACTTGTCCTTTTCTTAATATTGATTGTTCTAATTCAAATTTCCCAATTATTAGCAGAGAGCATTGTTTAATGTGTAGATCAAAGACATGTACTAAAATGTGTCCTGAAAATGCTTTAAAGACCGTTGGATACTCTATTACAGTTTTAGATTTATTTGAAAAAGTAAAAAAGAA
The DNA here is from genome assembly GCF_975850365.1 of Candidatus Hodarchaeum mangrovi. Lineage (NCBI taxonomy): Archaea > Promethearchaeati > Candidatus Hodarchaeota > Candidatus Hodarchaeia > Candidatus Hodarchaeales > Candidatus Hodarchaeaceae > Candidatus Hodarchaeum > Candidatus Hodarchaeum mangrovi. The sequence goes on from NZ_CDLCQJ010000153.1 coordinate 2,958, forward strand.
TTCTTTATTATTTAGAAATTCAGGAGGAGGAATAACACTCTCAGGAGGTGAACCACTAGCCCATACAGGTTTTATTAGGGAATTCTTAAAGAAAACTATGACAGTTGGCTTTTCTGTTGGGGTAGAAACTTGTGGTTATTTTGATTGGGACAAAGTAGTTGATTTCCTACCTAATATTGATTTCTTCTTCTTTGACCTAAAAATTATTGATTCAAAATTTCATAAAGCATTAACAGGGGTAAGTAATGAAAAAATTCATTTAAATCTTAAAAGATTAAGTCAAAATGAAGTTAACAAAATAACAATTTCTGTCCCAATTATTCCAGGGATTAATGATTATCTTGAAAACATTAAAGAGACCATTGATTTATGCACAGAATTTGGAATCAAAAATATTAGGTTTCTTAAATATCATGAATGGGGAAGAGGAAAATACCAAGAATTAGGTCGCCCATATTTATTGAATAAAAAATTAAAAATTCAAGACAATGATCTTAAAACCTTTGAAATAGTAGCACAAGAAGCTGGGTTACATTTGACTATTATTTAGTCTAATGTTATTTAAATCAAAATAATTAATTAATACCTGCAATTTTACAATAATTAACAAATAGGATGAGGTTTCTGAAATGAAAGATATATCTCAAACTATTAAATTATCAAATGGTCGTAATCTGGGTTATATTGAATATGGAAATCCAAATGCGGTACCGATTTTTTATTTTCACGGTAGAGATGGCAGTCGTCTTGAAGCAGTATTTGGAAAAGAATCATTCTGTAACGAACTGGAAATCCGTTTTGTATGTCCTGATAGACCTGGAATGGGTCTTTCTGATTTCCAAAAGGACCGATTGATAACAGACTGGCCAAATGACATAATTGAACTAGCAGAACATCTAGCTATTGACAAATTCGCTGTTCTGGGAGGAAGCGGAGGTGCTCCTTATGCTTTAGCTTGTGCATATAAAATACCTGATTTTCTAACTGGATGTGCTATTGTCTCTGGTTTAGGACCATATAATTTAATAAAAGATAAGATTGAGAAGCAGACACGATATCAGTTTATTATTGCTAGGCGTTTTCCATTGTTACACCGTTTAATGCTCACCTTAACTCTCCGAAGATTTAATAACGAACAATGGTGGGAAAAAAACTTTCAAAAATTATATAAAAAGTTACCTGAGAGAGATCAGGCACTGATTAGTGATTTTACGATTAAAAAAAGGATGATTAATAAAACTAAAGAAGCATATAATCAGGGAATAAAAGGCCCTGCAGAGGATTTTAGATTATATACAAAACCTTGGGGTTTCGAGTTAAATGAAATCCCAAACACAGTTAATGTTCATATATTTCATGGTGAATTGGATTCAACTATTCCAGTTGTAATAGCACAAGAATTAAGTGATCAAATTCCAAACTGTAACATAACAATTTATCCTGATGAAGGACACATGTCTACTTATATAAACCATTTCACGGAGATCATTGAAAAATTAAAATCTTGATTCAAATTACTACTAGCTTTTTAGTCAAATCAGTACACGGATTAAAACAATTTAAAGTTCTGTTAGATAATATAGTAAAGAAATAAAGGTTCATACTATGAAGAAAGATTTAACATTAAAATTTTTTTTCCAAAGTTATCCGAATAGTATCGCTGCTAATCTGGTAAAGCAAATATCTACCTTTACTTTAACAGGAACAACTTCTTATATCGGTGTTGATATTCATGCGATGACCTTGAAGACGAAAACATTTGATGCAAGACTAAATTTGTTATATGATCTTGGAATTACTGAGACTGGGGCTTTGAATTTTAAAAATCTTGTAGGAACGTCCTGTGTTTTCTTTGTCTTCAAAAAAGATGACCGTGGGTCGTTCAATAAGATTAAAGAATTTTTTGGTAATTTTAAACCTTATATAGAGCAGCATGGTATACCTTCAATACTTTTGGGAATTAAAAGTGAAGTTGAATTTATAACTCCTAATACAGCAAAAAATTTCGCTCACGAATTAAATTCTGATTATTATGAATTAGAGGGAGAGACTCCAATCGAGATAGAACGGGTTTTAACTTCTATAATTAAAAGATATTATGCTAAGGAGTTAATAATTGGTGTAATCAGTTCTCCAGATTGGATTGGTTCAAATCTGCTAGAAAATTATACAAATCAAAAAAAGTCAAATGAATTAGCTTTACAGGGTATTACCTCATATTTAAAGGAATTGGAGACATTTAATCTTCATCTATTGCAAATATCATCCAGTATTAATATTGATCAAAGTTTGACTGAGTTATATCAGGATAATCATGGACAGATTTTGATTTATGATAGAGGAGATTTACTTTCATATGAACAGGTTATCAAATTAATTGAATTACTTCTAAAAAATCAAAAGTCTCCCTTACCTGTGTTCATTATAGGTATGAATGCGGAAAAGAATATTATCACAAGTGAGAAAGGATTAGACTTAGAAACACGCTGGGGTTTAGAATATTATGAATCAGAACCTGAAGACTATCAATTTTTCAAGAAAATATTGACCAACCTGATTCACAAAATTAAGTTTTAACCAAGCTTTATGAGGCTTGAACTAACCCTGTAAATTGAAATGACAAACGGTAGAGGTTAAAGTCTTAGAAACCATTATTATCAATAATAATAGTTTTAAATTTGCTATATATCTACCATCAGATCTTAAAAACATTAAACTAAATCAAATTATTTGTTAATCTTTTGTTTGTGGTAACGTAAAATAAGTAATGGGATAAAAATAGTAAAAAAATACAATGATGGAAATGAAAAAAGTTTATTAGGGCTCGTGGGAATACCACTAAATTCAAGGGTTTTTAAGACTGCAGTAGATGCGTTCAGAATCCCCCATCCTGTATATTTATCCCATCCCGTTTGATTCACATCACTGCATGTTGAATGGAGTATATAACGAATTTCTTCCGTCGTAAGGCGATAGTTAATTGATTTTATAAGAGCAATAACCGCTGCCACTTGTGGTGTTGCATAGGAAGTTCCTATCCCAGTTGAATAGCTATACTGAGGTATAGTGCTTTTAATGATAGGACTATCTCCTACAGGTGCAAGAATTTCAATATGAGCTCCATAATTACTGTAATATGCTCTCTCACGATTCAGATTTGAAGCTCCCACACTAATTACTTCAGGGTAACAAGCAGGGAATTTCAAAACATCCTGTCCATTAGACATATTATTACCTGTTGGAGCAATGATTGGAATATTTTTCAGTGCTATTGATTCAATAATTTCTTGCAGACCAAAAACAGCAAAATCCATGGTTAAACTCAGACTTATAATGGTGGCACCCATTTTAGCTGCATAATCTAAGGCAGCAACTAAATTATTTGCTAAAGTAATGTTGCCTTCTGACTCGAATCCAATGATTCTTAAAGCCATTATTTTTACATTTGGAGAAATCCCTTCTACATCATTTTGATCATGTTTTGCAGCAATTATTCCTGAAATAAATGTCCCATGATGATGGAGCGGATCCGACATATGATATAGCGGATCATTATCATTATTGTAAAAATCCCATCCATAAATATCATCAATAAAACCATTTTGATCATCATCAATCCCGTTATCAGGGATTTCACCACGATTAATCCATGCTGAATCATACAATTCAGGATGATTAAAGTCTACTCCCGTATCAATGACCGCTATAGTGATATTTTCTAGACCCTTCGTATATAACCATGCCTCTTCAATAGAAATTTGTTCAAGATGCCAAGGTAAAGATTGAGAAGCAATAAATTGAGATATATTAGAATTAAAACTAATAACGATCAAAATAATGACAAATATAAGTCTTAATGATTTATTATTTTTCATTATACTAATAGATTATAATTAACTTTTTGAATTTTCTCCTCTATGTAGACAAGAAGATCTTTCAAAGTTGATTATTAAAAATTGAAACAATTGAACAATTGATCTTTTGAACAATTATTCAAAAGGAATTTAAATGAATTCTAAATATATTGTTAAATGAAAGGAAAATTGTAAAAATGACTGAACCATGTAAAACTTTGGAAACCCACCCCCAAAAAGTATTTTCAGCTAGACAAAGCATCTCAGAGTATGATATCCCTGCAACTACAAATTTTTTTGGTCTTCTTTCAGGAGAAACACGTATGAAGATTCTTATTGCCCTTTCTTCTGGAGAATTATGTGTATGTGACATTGCAGAAGTGCTCGAAATGTCTCCATCAGCTGTGTCTCACCAATTAAAGCACTTAAAAAATGGTAGATTGGTCAATAGTCGAAGAGAAGGGAAGGAAATATTTTATTCTCTTGAAAGACATATCTCACCAATAATTCTACAAACTTTAGATCACCTAAAAGAATAAGTTTAGTAGAAGGAAATTACATGGATCAAGCTAAAAGAGAGTATCAAATCCAAGGATTATCTTGTGCAAGTTGTGCTCTTCGGATTGAAAACTCACTGCAATCTAATGCCTTTCTAGATGCCAAAGTTGATTTTATAACTCAAACACTTACCATTTCTTCTGATGATATTGAAAGGCTTTCAAAAATTGTACGTGAAGTAGAACCTAATGCAAAACTCTTTCCAGTTAGGAAAAATCAACAAACTAAAGCTTTTTTGAGAAGAGAAGAATATTTCCAAATCCTCCAAATCATAATTTCTTTGATATTTCTTATTATAGGAATTATTTTACAAGGGGTAAACGATCCTAACTTTCAAACTCTAAGTTATTTTTCCTTAATAACCGGATATATATTGGCTGGATGGAGAGTAATCCTGACAGCTCTAAAACAAATAAGAAAATTTGATCTTACAAATGAACATTTTTTAATGTCTGTTGCTACAGTAGGGGCAATTATCATAAATCAGATTCCAGAAGCTGTTGCAGTAATGATTTTTTATGCTGTTGGAATTTTTTTGCAACAAAGAGCTGTTAATCATGCAAGAAATGCTGTTCAGGCTTTATTAGACATCAAACCCGATCAAGCTAACCTCGTTTCTGAAGGTACTATTAAAGTTGTACCCGTGGAAGATGTTAAGATTGGAGATACTATACTTGTCAAACCTGGAGAAAAAGTCCCCCTAGATGGAATAGTGATTCAAGGTAATACCACTCTTAACATGGTTATGTTAACTGGTGAATCGCAGCCAGTATCAATCACTCCTGGAATGGTTATCTTATCAGGAAGTATCCCCTCAGGCAGTATTAGGGTTCAGGTTAGATCTTTATTTTATGAATCTACTATATCTCGGATTCTAGATGCTGTTGAAAATGCTACAACAAAAAAATCAACCAGAGAATTATTTATTACAAGATTTGCAAGATATTATACACCTTTTGTACTGCTACTAGCTATTCTGATGGCAATTGTACCACCAATATTATTCCAAGAACCTTTTAATATATGGATATATCGTGCTCTAGTGGTGTTAGTAATTTCTTGTCCATGCGCTCTTGTAGTTTCTATTCCACTAGTTTATTTTTCAGGAATTGGAAGATCATCAAAACGTGGGATATTAATGAAAGGAGCAAGTGTAATTGATTCTCTTAATGATATTTCCGCAGTTTATTGGGATAAAACAGGAACATTAACAGAGGGAATATTTGAAGTAATCACAATTATTCCAGGAGAAGGATATTCACCTCAAGAGGTTCTAAAATGGGCTGCATTGGCAGAGGCCCATTCTAATCATCCTATAGCAGAATCAATAAGAAGGGCTTATGGAAAATCATTAGACTTAGAATTGATCAAAGAATATGAAGAAATATCTGCTCTTGGTGTTAGAGTAAGCACTGTTAATGGTGACGAAATTATCATTGGTAATGATAAAATGATTCATCAGGTTGATTGCGCCCATCCAAAGTGTATCTTGGACCAAACAGTTATTTATGTTGTCAGAAATGGAATTTATTTAGGATATATTATTATTGGAGATCAGCTAAGGGAAAAATCGATTGCTGCAATTAATGCGTTGAGAAAACAAGGAGTTAGAAAAATCGGAATCCTAACTGGAGATACTAAAAACGTTGCTGAAAGGGTAGGGAAAGACCTTGGAATAGACACTAATGAAATTTATTCTAATCTCATGCCACTAAATAAGCTAGAAATCATTGAAAGTATCATTCAAGAACAAAAAGGTCAGGTTATTTTCGTAGGTGACGGTATAAACGATGCTCCTGTTATAGCTAGAGCAGATATTGGAGTAGCAATGGGAGGAGCTGGATCAGATATAACAATTGAAGCAGCTGACTTAGTTATTATGGATGATAACCCTGAAAGGTTGTCAGAAGCTATCAATATTGCTCAAAGAACAAATTCAATTGCTAAACAAAATATTATCTTTGCTATTGGAATTAAAGCAACTTTTATTTTATTAGGGGTATTGGGTCTGGCTAGTATGTGGGTAGCAGTTTTTGGTGATATGGGTGTCACTCTTTTAACTATACTAAACTCATTACGGCTTCTAAAATGACCCGTAATCGAAAAATCATTCTTCTATTGGTTATAAATTAAAAATTCTTCTTTACTGTGACAAAAGATATCAGTTATAGATAGTTTTGAAAATGATGTAGTAGAAATGGTTCCTGAAAATAAAAAAGTTTCTCTTTGTTTTAAAATTGGAGACTTTGTCAGATTTAAGTTTAATTCAATTGAAGTTATTGGTATTATTCGTAATTTGAATCAGAAAAGAAAGCGTGCAACGATTCAAATCCCTCAGACTATGGTAAGTGTCCCTATAGTGATACTTAGAAGAGAACAGGATAAATCCAAATATCCGAAATTTCCATCTTTTCAGATCGGTGATTTAGTACATTTCACTTACAATAGAAATAATGGTTTAGGATATGTTCAAAAGATAAATAAAACCACTATTTCAATTAATAGTGAATTTGGAGTAATTAAAGCGAGTTATTCAAGAGTAACTCCAGCTCTAACAAATAAAAGTTTTGAATTACTAAAAGAAAAACCAAGATCTTTGCCTGAGGAAGAATATTTAATGTCATATGACAAGTCAATAATTCCATTATCAGACAATGAACTAGAAAATATCAAACCAACTGTACATGTACTTGTGAATGGACTTTTAAAAGGCTCTGAAAATTTAATAAAAGATTCATCAAATTCTCTAATAAATTTACTAATAAAATTTTATGATTTGCCTAATTTGAAAGTGTATACTAAAGGTAAAAGGAAAATTGGAGGGAATAAACAAACCTTAGGAGAGCATCGGATTAGAGGAGCTGGAACAGCTTATGAGAAGTCATCAATTTCGGTTTATTCAAAGGAATGGAAAAATAATAGATTTGTTAAACCCGAAACTTTTTTAAAAACTTTAATTCATGAATTTATGCATCATTATGATCGTTATCAGTTATCTTTAGATAATCTATCGCATTCAAAAGGTTTTGAAGCACGTGTAAACCTTTTATATGACCAAATTTTACAACTTTTGACTAATTGACTTTTTAAGCTAAAAATGCGATTTAAAATCTAAATTAAGAAAATTAAAAAAAGGATCTCTTATCATCTACTTTAGCAGTTAAGATTAACTTATCTTGGCTAAGTATACTAATTCAGACTAAATTCTGTAAAAAAGCCCTGTAGTGTAGAGGACTATCATGCGAGGCTTTGACCCTCGCGACCCCAGTTCGAATCTGGGCAGGGCTGTTTTATTCTTCTTAAAAAAACTCGTAAACAAATATAAAAGCCCTGTGGTGTAGTGGTTATCATCGCGGACTCTGAATCCGTGGTCCCCAGTTCGAATCTGGGCAGGGCTGTATTTTATTTCGTTTGTAATGATTTCTGTGAAGAATTTTGTTTTTTACTCCAAGTATCCCTTAACGTGATTGTGCGATTAAATACAAGATTATCTGGCTTAGAATCTACTGGGTCAATGTTAAAAAATCCAATTCGTTCAAATTGATAACGCATCCCTGGTTTTCCTTGCTTTAGACTAGGCTCGATAAACCCTTTTTTAATTTCTAAAGAGTTTGGATTTAAATTTTTAAGAAAATCACCAATATCAGAAGGATTTTCTTTGGTGAAGAGTCTATCGTACAATCTTATTTCTGCTGAAATTGCATGAGGATCAGAAACCCAATGAAGCGTAGATCTTACTTTCCGTCCATCAGGAGAATATCCTCCTCTAGTTTTTGGATCGTAATTACAATGTAGTGCCTTTATTTTTCCATTATTTTTATCTTTAACAATAGAATTGCATTTAATATAATAGGCGTATCTTAGACGAACCTCATTGTCAGGGCTTAAACGGTAAAACTTTTTAGAAGGATGTTCCATAAAATCTGATCGTTCGATCAGAATTTCTCTTGAGAATGGGAGTTTTCGTGTTCCCATTGCCTCATCTTTGGGATGATTGGGAGCATCAAAGAATTCTTC
>NZ_CDLCQJ010000154.1:0-5025 GCF_975850365.1 Candidatus Hodarchaeum mangrovi
CCATTTTTCGACTTTTAGCACCTCAGTCCTACAACATAAATTACTGGTTTCCATAGAAGGAGTAAAAACGCTCTGTCTGAATCCCACTGAAGTAGAGAATTATCATTTCCAGTCTTTGGATAAGAAAATAAAAACAGATCAGAATATCGAGATAAAACTCACTAAGTGGTAATTAGCATTTTTTTCTGAATTTATAGTATTTCTTTGAGTTTTTGTTATATAGAACTGACACTCAGCCTAAATCAAAGACTAAAAATATGATTTCAAAAGAAACTTGATAAATTACCCCTGAAATAAAAGCTTCGGAGATAAATATGTCATTCAACTTGTATGATATCCCCAAAATAGATTTATGTTTGTTACCAACACCAATTGTAGCATTAAATCGACTTTCTGATTATCTGGAAGGGCCTCAAATATATATGAAAAGAGACGACCTTACAGGGGTTGCTTTTGGTGGAAACAAGAATCGTAAGTTAGAATATTTACTCGCAGATGTACTTCAGAAGAACGCGGATACAGTCATAACAGAAGGGGCAATCAATTCAAACCACTGTCTACAAACAGCTGCTTGCACATCAAAGCTCGGAATTAACTGTGAACTTGTTTTATCTGGTATAGAACCCTCAGAAATCACAGGTAACTTTTTATTATTCAAAATTCTTGAAATACCTCTCTACATTGTTAATAATTCATCAGATAGAAAAAATTATATGAGGGAAAGAGAGAAAAAGCTAATTTTAAAAGGTAAAAAACCATATATAATTCCTACAGGTGGATCAAACGCTCTTGGTGCTTTAGGGTACATTAATTGCATTTTAGAGATAAAAAACCAAATCAAGCAATCTAATATTGAATTTAATTATTTTGTACATGCTGCTGGGAGTAGTGGAACTCAAGCGGGATTGTTAATCGGAAAAAAATTGTTTTATCCTGAGATCAACATTATTTCTATTAGCGCAGGAATTGATGCATCATATCTAGAAACTGAAACAGTCAGGATTGTAAAAGAATTCCAGTCGAAATTTAATGTAAACCAAGATCTATCGAGAATTCCTACTAAAATAGTAACTGGGTATGAAGGACCCGGATATGGTTTGCCAAGCAAAGAAATGGTGGAAACAGTAAAGTTGGTCGGACAATTAGAAGGGGTGTTTCTAGATCCTGTTTATAATGGTAAAGCGATGGTAGGTATAATTGATATGATTAAATCTGGAAATTTTTCTGAAAATGAAAAGATTTTATTTCTTCATTCGGGCGGAGGCCCATCAATCTTTAATTATAATCAGGCTTTTTGTAAACAAATCCCATAAATTATTTACATTCAAATAATAATTATATTGGTATTCTTTAATTGTATTTTTAGGTGTTTTAATCCGATTTTAATACAATATTAGATCATCCAATATTTTTTTAGGAAGAAATTATTAGATTCTAGAAGGGTTATTAAATTGTATTTCTTAGTCTAGTAACATCTCTATTGAATCAATTTTTCAGTTTACTGCTTTATAAACCGCTTTAGATATTTGTAAATCTTGGACAGCGACTCCTGTTAAATCCACGATGGTTATTTCATCTTCTGTAGTTCTTTGGAGTGTCTTTTCTAATATCATATTTCCAAGTTCAATCAAGTCTTCTTTCACGATTTCTTTCTTTTGAAGAGCATGATAACATTCTCCCCTTGACTGAGCTTGTGAAATACTATCAACAATCACCTTGTCAGCTATTCTGAGAATTTTTGGCTCCAATTCTTGTTTTTCAGAAGTATCAGAACCTACCGCGGTTATATGAGTTCCTTTTTGTACGTGTTTAGCAAGAATTAAAGGTACTTTTGAGGGAGTACATGTGACAATCAAATTACAGTTTCGAGGGATATCTTGGAGTTTCTGGGTTACTTGAAGGTCATAACCTGAATCACTCATCTCCTCTGTATATCTTCGAAGGCTTTCTTCAGATCTCCCCCAGATAAATGCATTTTGACAATCAACGACTGATTTTAAATACTTTAATTGTAATTTTGCCTGCATTCCAGTCCCCATAATACCAATGGTATTTATTTCTTTAGGAGCCATATATTTGGCTGCAATGGCTCCAGCTACTGCAGTTCTTATATCTGTCAAAAAGCCTTCATCAAGTAAAATACAAAGTATTTCACCAGTTTTTTGTGAAAATAAAATATTTAATCCGTTTGTGGAAGGGAGACCCAATTTTGGATTCTCATAGAATCCTTGAGCTATTTTTACAACATAATAATTGTCACCAACAATATATCCATATTTAATATGACAATCTCCTGGAGGGTTTTCAAAAATCATTTCCCCTACAGGTGGCACAATTACTTTTCCTTGTGAATATGCTACGAATCCCTCTTCAATTATTTCAATCAGGTTAATTTTCTTTATAGTCTCTTTGATTTGGGGAAGATAGACGATTTCTGTCATTAAATCACATCCTTTATCTGATGATACAAGACTGGATTTACTGAATGATTTTCTTAAATTCATCTATGAAATCAAGTATATCAGATTCCCTATTATAAAAATGTGGAGAAATTCTTAGTCTATTTTGTCTAATAGTAATTATGATTGGTCTTGTTAGATTTGCTAGTTGTTGTCCAATCTTTGTAATATCCTTTTGATTAATATTAAAAGTTACTATAGAACCACGTAGGCTTGGAGTAATTAAATTAACTCCTTTAATCTGTCCTAATTCCTCTAAAAGAATATTTATCAATTTTTCGGAATGTAACTCAATATTTCGAATTTCCAACTCATTTAAATAGCGAATAGCTTCTGCCAAACCGATTTTTGCTCCATAGGCACTGGTACTATATTCAAATTTTTTGGCACCAGTCGTGAATACCAATTTCTCTGGATTGAAGCTCCAGATGTCTTCTACAGATCTCCATCCCACAAGAGCTGGCTCGAGTCGGTCACATAAAGTGGGAGAAATATATGCAATGGCTGTTCCAAAAGGAGCACAGAGCCATTTATAACTACCAGTTATATAAACATCAACAGCCCATTTTTTAACAAAAAGTGGACAATATCCTGCAGCTTGAATCCCATCTACAATGAGAAGGGCTCCAACATCATGAGCTGCATCCGCTAATTGTGCTAAATCAAACTTTTGTCCCGTAGAATACTCAACATGACTTAAAACAACAACTTTAGTATCTTCATTGATCCTGTTAAGTAATTCGTCATTAGAAATGCAGCCCTTATTTGCTTTAATGATGTCGATATTAAGTGAAGTATCTTTCATTAACCTTAACCAAGGGTAGGTCACACTCGGGAATTCTTCGGATGTAGAGATAATATCCCCAGATTTTATCCCCAAACTCCAGGCAATAGCATTCATTGCTTCAGATACGCTGTTAAAAACAGCAATCTCTTTCTTATTACAGCTTAATAATTTTGAACCTTCATTTCGTAGAGTTTCATATATAGAAACTTCTTTATCCTCATTTAAGGCAATAGTTCCCCCTTGTGCCAGATCAACAAATGTGGAAATTGCTTTATCAATGACAGAGTTAGGTACAAGTCCGATGCTTGCAGTTGATAGATAATTTACTCTTTCTAATAATGGGAAATCCATTCTAGCTTTTTCAAAGGTCATTTTAACTACACATCTCAAATTAACTAATATAGGATTGGTTTGCTTATTGGATAAATAGTCTTAAATTTTCTCCCCTAAGTCCTGAATTCAGAACGAGTCCTCTTAAAGTTGGAAAAATTGCAAAGGATACTTGAACTGAAGTTTTTCATTGTTTGTTGGAATTCAAAAGTGTTATCATAATTAGAACCATTTTAGGGGTAATTATGAGTCAATTGAGGAAAAAACATGGTTGCTAGGACACATGTTTACATAGAGCACTAAGAATATCCGATAAATTAGCTGAATCTACTTCGGAAAAACTACAAAATAGAGTAAAGCAATTAATACTCATTTAATTTTACCCATTCGATGAATCACAGATAGAAGAAATGGGAATATCAAGAAAATAAAAGTAGGGCGTATTCTTATCTGATCTAACCCTGGATATGATGCAAACAATTCTAGATCAAATGGAAGCAGAAATTGAATAAACAATAGTATAGTTCCAATAGCTAGGAAGAATGTTAAAAGGAGGATTCCTTCTTTTTGTAAATTTAAGTCTTTACGACCATCATAAATTATCCAAAAAGGAATAAGAAACCAAGGGAAAAAAATATAAAGAAATAAAATTGTATAGGTATTCATCAATAGCAGAAAAAGCAGTGTAGCAATAATAAAGAATATTTCCACAATTTGAATGGTTGAGTGCTTCATAATTGACCGAATAGCTAGAATTCCAGACGCAAAAATAATGAAAGTGATAAATGAAATGAAAATAGGAGAATTAACTAGACTTTCCAAGCTTGAAAAAAATCGATAATAAAAATAGGACTCGGGCTTAGATAATGGAATACCAAAAGCGGTGAAAAAGGTCAATTCTTCATGATTCATGAATTTTGTGGCAAAGGCTCCTAATGCAGGAACAGTAACAGCCATTGGTAAAGCAGAAAAACACAGCAGAAAAACAATCCAACGTTTCTCAGTACTAGTGTTAGATGATGGAGGTTTAATTTCCTTTTCTCTTTCCTCTAAATGATTAATCAGGTTGATTTTTTGTTTTTTAAGATATATATAAATTGCATAATATGCGATAACAGAGGAAAGTAGTACCATATAACCCCATTCAATGTATACCTCAAAACGAGGGAGGGCAACAGGTTGACTCAAGGAAATCAATCCAATGAAAAATGTATAGAAAAGAATTGGAACAAGGGATAAAGGTAAAATATCAAAATATTTGGCTTCTTTTTGAATGAAGTTAAGGTAGAGAGCTAAGAATAGGAGAATTAAAAAAATATATGGGATTAAGAGTCTGCTAGTATCTCCCTGAAAATAATAAAAAAGATAAATAGTAGTTCTGATGCTTTCACCGCTCGAATCAACACTATTAGTCTTTATAAAAGGAATGAGTAAGTGAACAAGTAGTGC